>JAITVU010000147.1 GCA_031285645.1 Oscillospiraceae bacterium
GAGGGACGGTTATTGAGCGGTGGGACGGTAACTGCCTCCAGCACCAGCATATGGAAGGCCGCGGGCTCCGGATTGTACCGGTCCGCCACCCGATAGTTCCCGGGGATGTAGTGGAAATACGCCGCCTGGTCGGCGATATGCGGGTTGCGCCGCGCGACCTCCATGCCTTCATAATCGTCCGGCGCGCCCTCCAGGTGAATCGCCCGCTCTATCGTCAGCGCTTCGTCCACATGCAGCGTGCCGGCCGGGCTTGAGCATACGCCTTGTCCGATCTGCTCGCTGCGCAGCAGCGCGCCGCCGGATACCCGCAGCTCGCCGCCGTTAAAGACCGCGCCGCCCTGCCCGGCGGTGTTGTCCACAATCTGTCCGCCGCTCACCGTCAGCCGGGATTCGTAGCTGCACATGCCGCCGCCGTTTGCCGCAGCCTCGTTACCATAGATACGCCCGCCGGTGATCTCCACATTGCTCGATAAGGCAGTGTAAATCGCACCGCCATCCTCGGCGGCCTGGTTGCCGTAAATCCTGCCGCCGCTGATCTCGAGACTGCCGCCGTCGCGATTGGCAATCGCGCCGCCGCACACCGCAGCCTCGTTGCTGTAAATTTCTCCGCCGGATATCCGCACCGTACCCAGGTTCAGAATCGCGCCGCCCTGCGGCGCCCTGTTGTTCCGAAGCACGCCGCCCCGCATAATCAGCGTGCCATCAGCTGCGACATAAGCTGCGCCGCCGCGAGCGGTAGTCTCGGACTCGCCGCCCTCCAGTACAGCGCCGTTCTCAATCACCGCCGTCCCGTTGATTACAAGCACAGAATCGCCGCCCGATGCACCAAATACCGATCCGTCGGTGACGCCCTCGATCCGGATATTCCGCAGCACCAGCTCCGAGTCCGGCTGTATATGGACCATCACATTTTTCATGGCGAACCGCGACGGATCCGTGCTTTGAAGCGTCACAGTCTTACCGTTTTGAATTGTAAGCATACCGTTTTCAACCACGCTGCCGTCCTGATTGTCAATTGTAATGTCAAGATGGTCCGCCGGATGATTGTTGATCAGGTCGAAAAGTTCAGCCGGCGTGCTCGCGCCGATCATGATGCTACTTGTCGCCGCCCCTACCGGCAAGGTGGCCGCAAGCAAAATTGCCGTCACCACCGCCACCGCCACCGCAAAGGACAAGATTCGCCTCTTCGCCGTTCGTTCCATGAAATTGCCCTCCCTCTGCACTTTCTTATCATAGATAGCAATGAAAAATCAGCCACGCAGCATAGAATAGTATACCCCATCTAGCGATTTTTCTCAATGGGGCCTTATTCATAACGCAGCGCGCGCAGGGGCAGCACGGATGACATTCATCCGCACCTTGCGCGCGTTTCTGCGTACCTGGAGCCTTTCGCGGAGGTGATCCGGGCGGTGGAAAGCCGTCCGGACCGCTTTCCACTCTCAAGCGAAAGGCGGTAGCTCCATGCCGGACTAGACCAAAAGATAACCGCCCTTTACTGCCGTCTCAGCCAGGACGATGAGTGGGACGGGGACAGCAACAGCATCGAAATACGCAGCCGACAACGGCTTCGAGAACGTCCGCCTCTTTGTGGATGACGGTTTTTCCGGCGTAAATTTCAACCGGCCCTCGTTTCAGGAGATGGAATACACGGAAGACACAGCAACAGAGTGGACAGCGTGACAGCCATCGGGTCGCATGAAAGCACGATTTTATCATCTTTTGTAATTTTATCCTTATGGCGTTAGTGCTGGGGCGCTCGAAAAGAAATAGTGACACATAGATGAGCAGGATCGTAGCTGATATGGCTACGATCCTGCTAAAAATGTGATACCAGCAAATGACCAACCCAGGAGCCAAATATGGCCCCTGGGTCTTCTGTCATTTTTGTTCTTTATGCAACTTTGTGTATAACATGGTATATCAAATGAGCGCAGCTGATATACATCGGGCTCTCGAAAGTCGGAAAAACCAGCAATGCTGATTCACTTATGCATATGACAAACGTATCGAAACAAAGCAGAACCTGATGCTGTCAGCAACTGGGTTCGCAATCATGAAATGATTACTTTTGCATTTACAATCCCTGTCTTATATAATGACGGTAAACGAATACCGAACGGGGCGCCATCAGCTTCCGTTCAAGGCGTCTTCCACCGCGTCGGAAAAGTGGAGGGGAGATAGCTGCCCGGCTGTAAACAAACCGGCCATATGCTCCACAAAGGCCCTGTCGGTGGAGACATCATGAATCGGGCTGGGAGGCACGATCTCAATCCCATATGTATGATAGCTCCCGATATCGGGATGCCTGCACTCTTCATCAAATGCTTGATATCGCCAGAGAACGTCGTTTTTCATGTGGATATCCCCCTTTTTTCTATTGTCATTGCTTCCCTTATTCCCACCACGCGCGAGCAGTATAGAATTATTATAGATTCGGCACGTTTCTTAAAATACACCCGAAAGGGCGGTGCTGCCGGAGAGAAAATGAGAAAGAGAGGCAAGGTTTTGTAACTGGCTTTCTACAATCCTCAAGGCAGCCAAAACGGCTTGGGGGGATTGTTTTGTCAGATCATGTTGCCTTTCCGCTGCGTCAGGGGATGCTGCGCAGGCCCCGGCTTAACGCCATGATTGAGCAAGGGCTCCAATACCCTCTCCTGGTGGTACAGGCCGGACCGGGATATGGAAAAACCCAGGCGATGGCCGATTATGTGTCGGTACGCGCCGCAAAGGTTCTCTGGATTCGCCTTGGCGGGCACGACAACCTGCGCGCCCACTTCTGGGCGCATTTGATCCGCGCGATCGAGCAGGTATTCCCGGAAACCGCCGGTTTGTATGCGGCCGCGTTTCCCTCAGACCCGGCTTCTCTGGACGCTTTTGCGCGCACGCTTCAAATTCGTTTTGCCGATTACAAAGAAGTGATCTGGGTGTTTGACGATTTTGGAACCATCTCTGATCAGGCAATCATTAATTTCCTTTGGGCCTTGGCGGATATGGATCTGGAGGGCTTCCGCCTTGTGTTTATCACCAATTCCCATCGATGGGCGGAGCCTGCCGCTTTCAGCGGCAGACGGTCTCTGCTTTTGAGAGACGATCTGCGGTTTGCCAAAGACGAAATCAACGAGTTGTACCGCCTGCACGGCGTCGCGCTGGACCCCGATGAAGTTGAGCGTATCAACAGCTTTACGGAAGGGTGGCCGCTGGCCTTGCACTTGCTCGCCTTACAGCGCAAGGCGCCGGAATCGGCTGCGGGCTCCGCGACAATCACGGACGGCGCCGTACTGCGGCTGTTTGAGGGACGTTTCTTTCGGGACTATTCGGAGCGTCAGAGAAAAGCCCTGATCCGGCTATCGCTGCTGAACACGTTTACCAGGGAAATTGCCGCGGAGCTCTACGAGGGGAACAGAGCCGACCTGGAGGGGCTGTGGAATCACTCGTTTGTCGATCAGGAGGAATCTTCCGGCAAGCTGGTTTTCCACCGTATGTGCCGGAGCTTTCTCAGGGATAAGCAGTATTTGCTGGACGCGGAAGAGGCGCGGGATGTATGGCGAATCGCCGCGCGGCGGTTCGAGACGGGAGGCGATGCCATGGAGGCCATCGCCTGCTGCAGGAATTGCGGGGACCACATTGGCGTGCTGCGAGTCATCCGCGAAGTCGCCCTGTCACAATTCGGGATTTCGGAGCAGACGGCGGCGTATTTTATCGAGCACCTGGAGCCGTTGACGCCAGAGGATGGAGCCTCATATCTGACGGCGCTCGGACTCAGGGCCTTGATCCTCATGACGCTGGGCCGGCTGGATGAGGCCGAGGACCTTGCGCTCGATCTGGAGCGGCGTCTGATCCACAGCCGGACGCCGGAGGCCCGCGCTTCTTTGGGATCGGTGAACATCATACGCGGGTTTATCCACATGCTCAACGCCCGGGATGATTTTGCCGGCTATTTCAAAACGGCCGCCGGTTATCTGTCCCGGGAGGAAATCCCCAACACGGAAACCGGACTGCGCATACACAATCAGCATAGCTTTTCCATGTCGGACAACCTGCCCGGGGCAAAGGAGCGCATGGAGGCGGCCGTCCGCGACGCCGCTCCATGGATGCGCCGGCTGTTTGGCGGCGGCATGGCCGGCATGGAGCATATTTTTTCAGCCGAGGCCGCCTATTTGTCTTACCGAATGAAGGACGCCCGGCAGCACGCCTACCGGGGGATCTACGAAGCGCAGGCCAACGCCCAGCACGACCTGGTGTGCAACGGCTTTCTTCTCCTGGCCCGCGCCGCTCTTATGCGCGGAGACTACGCGGAAACCGCGCGGCAGATACAAAATATCACCGCCTATGCCGATCGCTATGACATCGACGTTCTCCGAGACATTCGGGATACGGCGCTGGCTTGGTATTATATCCGGCTGCGGGACCCGGACCGGGTTCCCAAGAACATCACCACCGCCCACTTTTTGCGCCACCCCGTGCTGACCTACACCCGCGCGGATATCGTCTATGGTAATTACCTGGCCTGCATTGGGGAATTTGCCCAGCTCATCGGCGTGATGGAGCAGGTGAGGCAGGCGTCGCCGGACATCGTGACGCAGGACGGCGTCAGCAAATACATCCTGCTGGCCATCGGGCAGTACCACCTTGGCAACGAAGGGACCGCGGTGAAAGCCTTCTGGACCGCTTACAATATGTGCCGGCACAATGATTTGACCACCCCGTTTATCGAGGGGGAACAGCATACGCGGGCCTTGATCGCATTGGCGCGAGGGCAGAAAAACCATGCCTTTTCCGCCGAATGGCTGAATTTGATCGGCAGGCATGTCGGCAGCTATGGGAAGCGGATCGCCTCTGTCCGGGCGGCCTATCGGCGCAGCCATTCCGCCGCGGAGTCCGCGGACAGCCCGCTTTCCAAGCGGGAAACCTTGGTGCTGCAGGCGTTGTCGCAGGGGCTGACCAGGGAGGAAATCGCATCCGTGCAGTATATTTCGGTCAATACCGTGAAATCGGCCATTCGCAGTATCTATACAAAGCTGAATGTCAGCAACAGGATGGAAGCGGTGTCTGTGGCAATTGCCCGCGGCTATATCAGCAATCACACATTGGAGTAGATCGATGAGGTGCCCGGTCTATGGCCCCATGTTACAACCCCCTGTTAAGAAAAAACGCTCCTGTGTGATCTCGGTTCCCCTCTGCTATTGGAGCGGGATAAATAGCAATTTCACATATTCTCCATATCTGCATAATCGCAAGCACTCAACGAATCAATCTGATGGTTAATTTTACTTGTGCGCGCGTTTTTTGTTTTTTTAACCTTTTTATAATTTGTGGTAAAGTAATATAATATATTATAATTTTGTGATATTTTAGATCAATATAATCAATATATATCCGCTTTTCTCTCCTGACCTCCTTTTTTACAAAGGAACCGATTGCGTATATTCTTATCCTAAAGCCCGACCAGTATTTGTAAAAGGAGGATGAACATGAACTATCACTATGAGCAGTTAAAGGGGAAGATCGAGAAGCTCAAGGGCGGAGTCATCATGGACGTTACAACTCCGGAACAGGCGCGGATCGCGCAACAAGCCGGGGCCTGTGCGGTAATGGCTTTGGAGCGCGTACCGGCGGATATTCGAGCTGCCGGGGGCGTATCCCGAATGAGTGACCCCAAGATGATTTCGGAGATACAACAGAGTGTCGGTATCCCGGTTATGGCAAAAGTGCGTATCGGGCATTTTGTTGAAGCGGAAATTTTGGAAGCCCTCGGCGTTGACTGTATTGATGAAAGTGAAGTGCTATCTCCCGCGGACGATCAACATCACATTGATAAGCGCAAATTTTCCACTCCGTTCGTGTGCGGAGCCAGAAATTTGGGCGAGGCGCTGCGCAGAATCGAGGAAGGCGCGGCGATGATCAGAACAAAGGGAGAAGCCGGTACCGGAGATATTATTCAAGCTGTGAAGCATATGCGGACCATGAACAGCGAGATTCGCCAACTCCAATCGGCCAGAGAGGATGAGTTGTTTCAAAAGGCGAAAGAGCTGCAGGTTTCCTATGAACTGGTTGCGTATGTGCATCAAAACGGCTCTCTCCCTGTCTTAAACTTTTCGGCCGGCGGGGTGGCCACACCCGCGGACGCGGTACTGATGATCAAGCTGGGAGCCCAGGGCGTCTTTGTGGGTTCGGGAATCTTCAAATCCGGGGATCCCGCCAAACGCGCTGCGGCTATTGTAAATGCAGTGGCTAATTACGATAATCCCAGCTTAATTGCGCAGCTGTCGGAGGATTTGGGGGAAGCCATGGTCGGAATCAACGAGGACGAGATTAAGGTCATCATGTCGGAGCGAGGAAAATAGACGGCTTTGACACATAGGCTTTACACCGGTAAACCACCCCATGCGGCCTAACAAGCCGCTACACCCTGTATCCACCGAACATCTGTGTCTTTGACTGTTTGGCGCAGATATACTGTTGTAACCAGATGCAGATTGGATCCCCGTTAATATTAAGCAAGCACAGCAATGGTCAAAACCGGCAATGACCGACCCAGGAGCTTATTAAGGCTCCTGGGTCTTCATTTTCGTTGTATATGTAACTCTGCAAATCGCATGAAATATCCCTTTGCAGAAGCTTTTCTGAGACTAAAACATGCATATGCAATACCAATTGCACGAAACTTTTCACAAAATGCGTGCATAATCATCTGTCGCTATACAGGATAAAGCGACTATCCCATATCCTCCGTCACAATACCGACCGGCACCTCAAGTTCATGCCTCCGCTTGACCTTTTATCACCAGGTAAGACACCCAAACGGTCAGCCTAACGTCCAATCAAGCCGTAAAGCATCAGCTGGTAAAGCGCCTTGATTTCTGTCGAATCACTGTCCTGCCCGGAAGTCTGTACTATCGCAATAGACTCAAGATACTTCATGATGATATTGGTCGATATTTCCCTGTTAACCGCACCCTCCTGTTTGCCCGATTCAATAAAGTCCCGCAGTATATCCGCGCGAATCTGGCTTGCGCTGCTTTCATAAAGCTCGATCAGAACCTTATCACGAAGGGCCTCGGCGGAGAAAAACTCCTGCAAAAGCTGCTGGTGCTGATTGGCGCAGAGCTCCACAACCTGCAGAAGCTTTTCCTTGAAGCCAAGCTTCGATTGCAGCAGCTCTTGAGCTGCCAGGTTCGCACCTTGCATAAGCACGCGGACGCATTCCGGTACCAGCCCGTCCTTGCTGCCAAAATAGTTGTAAATGGACACGGACGAGACCTCGGAATAGGCGGCGATATCATTGATGCTGACATTGGTGTACCCTTTTTCGCGGAACAGCTCCAGAGACGCGGCAATGATTGCGTCCTTTTTTTGTTTTGTCCGGAGTTCATATTTGTTCATACTATCACTATCACCTCACTAAGTCTGTCCATATTGTATCATAGGATTTTCGATTTTTAAATAGCTGGGTCGGAATTTAAAAACCTCTTGACAATGACAGGCGCCCGCGTTATACTGTTTTTAAATAACAAGCAACATATTTAAAAACTATGCGAGGGTGATTTTATGAACATACTGATGTTCGGGCGGGGTGTCATTGCCACGCAATATGGATGGGCGCTGGAACAGGCGGGAAGCAAGGTCGAATTTTATGTGCGGCCGGGACGGGCGGCCGAGTACGGCCCCTCTGTTGAATTGGATATCCTGGATGGCCGCAAGAGCTCAAAGGGGGCGCCGGTCAACGTGAGCTGGCCCATTACCATGCGGGAGGAGATTCCTCCGGATCACAGCTATGACCTGATCATCGTCAGCGTCAACCACGAGCAGCTGGGGCCGGTAATCAAGGCCGTCGCTTCCTGGGCGGGAAATGCCACCATTCTCATGTTCAACAACATTTGGGACGATATGCAGAACATCATCGCCCCGCTGCCAAAGGAACAGGTGGTGTGGGGATTTCCCGGTGGCGGCGGCGGATATGCCGGTAAGACGCTGCATGCCGGCTTTGTGAAATCCATCTTCCTGCAATCCGCCGATACTGCGGCATCCCAAAAACGGCACCAACAGGTGGCCGGTTTGTTTGAACAAGCCGGATTCAGGCTGTCCATCCAAAAAGATATGCGTTCCTGGTATTGGGATCACTTTTTACTGGATGCCGCTTTAGGCGCTCAAATGTTTCGGGAGGGCAGCTACGAAAGGATGTTTCGCTCCCGCGCCGCTGTGAAAGAGGCTGTTCTGGTGATGCAGGAAATACTGCCCATCATCGAACGACGGGGAGGAACGCCGCTTGCCAGCTCCAAGATGATGATGCGCCTGCCTGCCGGACTGATTGCCTTTGCGCTGTATAAGGTGATTGGCGGGGACGGCTTAATGGGCGAGATCATGAGGCGGATGGAGGCGTCCTCCCATGTATCCAAGGATACACAGTCCCGCTTTCCCAAAGATGTACTGGCGACTGCGCGGCAGCTCGGAATGCCCTTGCCCCGGCTGGAAGCACTGGAGCCTTATTTTGCAAGCAAAACAGAAAGTGAGTGAAAGGGGCTTCCTTTGATGCCGGAATTTTGTTTGCAAATTGTTTAAAGATTTGCTGTGAACTGCCCGCATTGGTCATACCCGGCTCAAAACGAAGTCGGTTTTGTACTTCTGGCAAATGACCAACCCAGGAGCCAATTATGTCCCCTGGGTCTTCTGTCATTTTCGTTATTTATCAGTCCTGTGAACAGTACGCTATATCCCTATTGTCTGTATAGCTTCCGTATTAACCAACTAGGTTTTGTTGACACAACGACACAAATATGATAAAAAAAGAGCATGAAGATAACAAAAAGACAGTATAACAAGATAGCAGAAATGTTTCCGGTTCAGCGAGGGAACGTAACATAC
>JAITVU010000149.1 GCA_031285645.1 Oscillospiraceae bacterium
GTTTTCAAGAAAATGCAATGTATTGAGCACAAGCTTGAGGTAATTTTCCGCGTCTTCACTGTGGGTAGCGAGTTCCGCCACAAGCTCGGCAAAATACGAGGCGAGCGCGAGCGCTTCAATATCCGCGCGCAGCCCGAAAAAGCTGCGGATCAAATCGGCGCCGTCAACCGAGTACCGCTCACGGTTTTTAAACAGGACAAAGTCCGAGTAACACAGCAGTTCGGTCGAGCCCGCCAGACGCGAACGCATGCGGTTCGCGCCGTTCGCGTAAGCGGTAATCACCCCGTATTTTCTCGTTAACAGGGTCAGGATGCGGTCTTCCTCGATTTTATAGTCCCGCAGGACAATGGCGTCGGTACTCAGCTTCATGCGCAATCCCTACTATGCAGTAATACACGTTTGGCCTATTTAAAACCAAACTCGCGGATCAATCCCTCGCGGTTGCGCCAGTCGTCCTTGACGCGCACCCAGCACTGGAGGTTAATCCGGCAGGCCAGGAAACGCTCAATATCCTGGCGGGCAAGGGTCCCGATCTTTTTGAGCATGGCCCCTTTTTTGCCGATCACCATCCCCTTGTGGGATCCCTTTTCACAGTATATGACGGCGTGAATATCCATCATATCACCGTCCTCGCGCTCCTTCATGCGCTCTATGCCGACGGCGATGCCGTGCGGCAGCTCATCCATCAGGTTCTCAAGGAGCTTTTCGCGGATGATCTCGGCGACAATCACGCGTTCGGGCTGATCCGTATAGGCGTCGTCGTCAAAAAAATGGGGCCCTTCAGCCGCGAAGCCGGAAATCTTGTCAAGCAGGATGCCGAGCCCGTCCCCCTGCGTCACCGAGATGGGGACGATATCGGAAAAATCGTAAAGCGCCGACAAGGCGGCGATCTTTTCCATCATCATATCCTTGCGGGGCAAGGCGTCGATTTTGTTGACGGCGAGGATAGCCGGCATTTTGCGGGCCTTAAAGCTTTCGATCAGGTCGCGTTCCGTATCGGCCACAGGGCCCGTCGGCTCGCACACAAGCACGGATATGTCCACGTCGGCGACGCTTTCCTTAATCTGCCTGACCATATAATTGCTGAGCTTGGTTTTGGGATTGTGGATACCGGGCGTATCGATAAAGACGAGCTGCGTATCCCCGCGCGTGAGGACGCCGGTGATGCGCGTGCGCGTCGTCTGGGGTTTTGAGGTGACGATCGCGACCTTCTCGCCCACAAAGGCGTTGAGCAGAGACGATTTACCCACGTTGGGCCGGCCGACGATCGCGACAAATGCCGATTTTGTGTTCATATATTCTCGCTTTCAGATTAGTATGGTTGTATGCCGGATGGACCGGGAATTAATGGTCCGCTGCTTAACAGATTGGATAAGGCGGTCATCCCGTGTTTATTTACCTCACTCAAGGCGCTAATCCCGGCCGAATTTGCGCATAATGGCGTTGCGGCGCGGCCATATAATCCATAGAATCGTTACGGACAGAAGCAGGCCCCAAATAAGCAGCTGGTCAACAATATCGGCAAGAATCACGGAGAGGATGACCAGATCCCAGAAGAGGAGAAGGCTGACCGCGACGGCCGTGACGGACGAAACCAAAACAGCGCCTGCCGCAACATCCTTGGCTATTTTAGCAAGGCCGTTGTAAACAGGCGTCTCGATATCCACTGTTTTCTCAATGGCGGTGTTAACCATCTCACATGTGATGACAAAACCGATGACAAGGAGAATAAGCGCGTACTCAACGTTTGTAAAGTCATAGTAACGAATCGAAAAATACAGGACATAAAGCATGACGGCAAAATGGATGCGCAGGTTGCGCTCGTGCTTGAGCGCGTACGCAACACCCCCGAATGCGAAGGAAAAGGATTTCTTGAGGCTGTAGGGCCCCTTAACCCTCCTCATTGTTAATCACATAGCTGGAATCGCGCTGGAGCCCCAGCATGGCGAGAACGGCTTCTTCCTTCTCGCGCATCCGAACCGCCGCAATGCCGCCCTGTTCATGGTCGTAACCGAGAAGGTGCAGCATGGAGTGGACGGTCAGATAAGCAAATTCCCGCTGCAGGGAATGGCCGTAGTGCTCGGCCTGTTCATAGACCTTTGGGATTGAGATGGCGATGTCGCCGAGCATTTCGGCGCCCGTTTCGGCGTTGATATCAAACTTTCTGTTCTCACCGGACGGAAAAGAGAGCACGTCCGTGGCGGCGTCGCGGTTGCGGTAGTCATGATTGAGCTCGCGTATTTGAGCGTTGTCCAAAAAACTGACGCTGACCTCGTACATGCCGTGCATGTTTTCCGCGCGCAGAACGGCGTGGCAGCATTTCCGCACCAGCAGCCGTATGCCCGTGGGAATTTTAATATCCTTCTGAATATTTGAAATCGAAACTTTTAACTTGTCCATATCATGGCCATGGTTTCATATATCTTAATGGCGTCGGGAATAGATTAACAGGATAGCGAAAAATTAATATTCCCTGCGCATAGTGAAACCATGCACCTCCTTTCATTGGCGGATAAACTGATGGAAAGGCCCCTCATTTGATACCGCGGCAAAAACGGTTTATATCTTGGGATCCTGTGTCGAACAACTTAATGGACACAGGGTTCGGGGTTCTTCAAACAAGAGGATTATAAAGTGTACCGTTTTTAATGGCGCCGGCCCTCTTCATAATATTTCTCATAAGCTTTGACAATTTCCTGGACAAGCTTATGGCGGACGACGTCCTTCTCAGAAAAACGGATGATGCCGATGTCCTCCACATGGCGCAGAACCTTCCCGGCCTCGACCAGGCCGGACTTCTTGGGGTCGGGCAAATCAATCTGCGTCACATCGCCCGTGATGACGGCTTTTGAACCGAAACCAAGGCGCGTTAAAAACATTTTCATTTGTTCATGCGTGGTATTCTGGGCTTCGTCAAGGATGATGTAGCTGTCGTCCAGAGTCCGCCCGCGCATGTAAGCAAGCGGCGCGACTTCAATATTGCCGCGCTCGAGATACTTGTGGTAATTCTCCATACCCAGCATTTCAAAAAGCGCGTCGTACAGCGGGCGCAGATAAGGATCAACCTTGTTTTGCAGGTCGCCGGGCAGGAAACCAAGCTTCTCCCCGGCTTCAACAGCCGGGCGGGTGAGGATAATGCGGTTGACTTCGTTGGCGCGGAACGCGCGCACCGCCATGGCGACGGCCAAATAAGTCTTGCCTGTTCCGGCGGGCCCGATGCCCAATGTGATGGTATTGGCTTTCATGCTGTCGACATAACGCTTCTGTCCCAGGGTCTTGGCTTTGAGCGGTTTACCCTTGGCCGTGATGCAGATAACGTCCTTCGCGAGCGTTTCAAGCTTGTCCTCGCTGCCCTCGTTGACCAAAGATATGAGATAAGTGATGCTTTGATCCGTGATGGCTTCGCCCTTCTCAAGCAGCTTGAGAAGCCCCTCGATTGTTTTAACCGCCGCGTAAACGGGCTCGGCCTCGCCGCTGACCCGTATTTCGGACCCCCGGCACATAATTTCAACCGCAAGCTGCTTTTCGATCAGGCGTATGTTTTCATCGAAGTTGCCAAACAGCGCGACCGCATGTTCCATACGGTCAATATTGACATTTTGCTCTATCATCCTTTTTGTCAATAGTTCCGCCGCCATGGCGGACACTTCCTCCTTATATGCGGGATGGGTCATGCATTATCGATGCGAATCAAAAGTGTAAACAGAGAGCCGCTTTCAGGGATTTCCCGTGCATATCGCGATTCGCTGCTTATCCGCATTTTTCGCATGTTAATTTATTAATATTATATCATATATTAGTTACAGTTGTTTACAAAAATGTAAATGAATTTATTTTTATTAATTTCACACAATCAAACGCTGAAATCGATGAGCGATGTTGCTGTATTAAACAAGGCTCCGTGTCGTTTTTGTCCTGCCTCGCAGACGCTCAGGCAGCGCTTTTGTCATTATTGCTGTATAGGTTTAAAATCGTATCAGTTTTAAACCTATATGACTATATTATGCTCATTGCCGTCGAGCAGGATTTCCTGTTCTTCAGCGATATCCATGGCGCAGTCATACTCAACATGAAGAATATAGTGGCCGTCCTGTGTTGTAACGCCCATTTTTTTATCGTAAATCTCAGCCCCTTCAAGCGCCACTTTTTCAGTAGCGGCCAGTTCCAGAAGGGCTTGCTTGCGCGCCTCCTCCTTGCTGAGCGTCACAGGAACCTCTTCCATGAGTATGTACCGTTCGCGCAGCGTCCAAACAGGCGTTTCAAGAGAAAATAGCGTTACGGGCTCGCGCACGCGCTCAACATGATAAGGATGCGGGATTTTGAAGGGCAGGAAAAGGGGGATTTCAAACCCCATGACGCCGAGATAGTTGCGGCCGCGTTCATCGCCCGTCTCTATATACCGCGTCTGCTGCATGGGCACCTCGATTTCAATGGTATGCGTGACGCGGGCGATGACCTGGGCCTGGGCGTGGCGGAAAAGGCTCTGCCCCAGGCGGTCCTGGGTGATGCCGCTGACAATCACGTCGCCCTTCATGACAGTGTCGCCCAGAGCGACAAGCGGCTGGCCGTCGTAGATATTGAGGGCGTTGATTTGGCCGCTGGCGGAGGCGATGATATTGCAAGGCGCGTTGGGATCGATCATATCGGGCGGCGCGACGCTTTGGCTGTATTCAACATGCACAATGCTGCCCTCGATATTGAGCGCGATCCACGACAGGTCGTGCAGCAGGAGCAGCGCGCGCCGTTCGCTGTCGCGCACGTCAATGGAGGCGCGCGGTACGCCGGGACGGACCCCGATGTTCTCAAGCGCGCGCACAATGGTGCTCTCAGGCACGCCGCCGGTGCTTGAAACCTCGACGCGCCAGATAAAACGGCTCATGATAAACAGGAAGGCCGCGAAGATCGCGAGGCCGACGAGAAGCCCCTTGCGCTTGCGGTATCGGTAGCGCTGAAAGGGCACGCCCTCCTTTTGTGATATACGCAGCCTGACGCCCGCGTTTTTGGCGTGCTTTCTCAGTTTCCGGTAGCTCTTTATATCCGTTGCGCCCGTATAGGTGTCGCCGGTTTTATGTCCATCCCATATCGCGATGCGGTCCCGCGCGGCTAAATTGAGGAAGCGCTCCACAAAGTCGCCCGCGGCCGTAAAGACGACATAGCCTCTGGAATATCTCAAAAAGTCCAAAATAAACATAGACGGGTTATTCCTTTCATTATGAACCAAAAAGGTTTGATACCCCGCTGCTTGCAGCGGTACCATATAAGCCCTTTTTGGGCCGCAGCCCGGTATCGTCGGCTTGATACCCCGGGGTCTCTGCACCGGGGAGGTTCATTGCAGCGCGCACGGCCGGACGGGTTTGCATTCCATGGCCATGCGGCGTTTTTATGCCTTGTTTATATAATACTAATCCGCATATAAAATCCGACGAAACAGAGCGATGCTTTCTTTGAGAAGAAAGCGTTTTGAGTGATAGTTGAGTAGCTGATTTTAAAAGCGGATTAGGTTTTGTTGACACAACGACACAAATATGATAAAAAAAGAGCATGAAGATAACAAAAAGACAGTATAACAAGATAGCAGAAATGTTTCCGGTTCAGCGAGGGAACGTAACATAC
>JAITVU010000193.1 GCA_031285645.1 Oscillospiraceae bacterium
GCTGTTTTGGGATATTAATGTTATGGGATACAACAACCGCGCTTTTAACGATAAAATGCGGGCGCTTCAGCCAAGCCTTGTCATCAACGACCGCGGACCGGATAACGGGGATTTCAGCACGCCCGAAAGACACATCCCCGAAGGCATGGCGTTCGCCCGCCTGACACAGGCCGTGCAGTCGCTCGGCCGCGAGAGCTGGGGCCATAAGATTGACGAGGACTATTACAACACGCTTTACCTCATGCGGAGCATAGACCGCGTTATGGCCATGGGAGGGAATTATCAGCTCAATATAGGCCCGAAGGCGGACGGCTCTCTCGACGAGCGGGACGTCCAATCATTAAAGACCGTCGGCAACTGGTATGGAAGGGTGCGGGAAGCCTTTGAAAACGCGGTTCCCGCAACCTCCATGATTACCTATTACACACAATCCGAAAACATGCGGGACCCCGTCTTGCTGACACGGAACGGCAACACAATCTATGTGCATCTGTATCAGGGGACGGAGGCGGACGGGATTGTCCTGAAGCCCTTTGACACCATGCCGGTAAAAGCAACCCTGCTCAATAACGGCGCGCCGCTTGCATGCAGTGTGGACATGGTGCCTTTTTATCACCGCGACCGCCGCCCGTATCTGCGCATTCGCCAGCTCCCCACAAATGAACTGCTCGGTGAAGTGCTGATCCTCAAGCTGGAATTCGACGGCGCATGGTGCGAATAGGCGCGGACCGCCGGCGGAACAGCTCGGCTCACCCCAAGAGCCTGTTTTGCATCTTTTTGCACGTGTCTTTTCGGCAAATTTCACTGTTTTTTTGGCTTGTCGTCCTTAGTCTTGCGTCAGCAAGGCTGCGTCCTTCGCGCCAAAAATCCGGCAAAACTATGCTCAAAAATCCAAACACACCCAGGTACTAACAGGCTCTAACGGAAGTCATGCTCGGCGCGGCGCAGCTGGATGGCCTGAGCTTCCTTGCTGAGCAGGACGAAATATGCCGACCACCCGCCCATCCGCACACGCAGCGAGCGGTATTTCTTCGGCTCGGCGATGGCTTTGCGCAGTTCATCCGCGCTTGTGATTGTCAGCGTCATCATATTGCCGCCCTGCTGGATAAACGTTTTGATCAGGGCCGCGATGCGGTTTGTGCCTTCATCGCCCTCAAGCCCGCGCTTGTTGAGGCGTAGGTCTATCGGGGCGCCGGCGGCCATGGCGCCGGTCGAAAGCTTCAGGTATGAGTTTATGGCGGCCGTAATGCCGGAAATATCCGCGCCCGGAACCGGCGACATGTTCGCCGCGATGGGTTCCCGGCTCTTTCTGCCGTCCGCCGACGCGCCGATGTTTTTGCCGATGGATATGATCCACGAGAATGTCCCGATACAGGGCGTATATGTGCAGACCGTGTATTTTTGCGCGTGGTGGTTAACACGCTCCACAAAATAATCAACCATGTCCCGGGCATAGGAATCCGGAACGTCAAGGCCGTTGCCGAAGCGCGGCGTATCGTTTAAAAAACGCTGGCGCAATTCGTCCTCACCGGCCCAGTCGGCGTTTAAAATTTCGATCAGGCGCGGCAGCGATACAAGCTTTTCCTCATACACAAATTTCCGTATGGCGGCCATCGCGTCCGCGGCGTTGGAGACGGCCTCAGCCATCATATGCCACAGCGTGTAGCGCGCGCCGTTATGCGTGAGGTCCGTCATGTTGTCGATGCAGTCCCGCGTCACGGCGGAAAGGATCGGGATCGAGGAGTAATATCCGTGGCTGCCGTTGAGCGCGAGCTGCTCCGCGACATACTTCATGGACGTATCCAGCATGTATTCAAGCTGTTTTTTCCACGCGTCCATAATATCGTCCATGCCGGTGAAAGCCGCCGCGTCGCCTGTCCGGACACCCTCCACAACAGGGTTGGCGGGCGTGCCGCCCAAACTGTGGTATTTGCGCGTCCTGCCGCTTTTATCCTTGCCGCGCACGGCGGGTTTGCCGTCGTTGAGCGCGAGTTCAAGCAGGTACAGGAAATTGACGAACCGGATCATTTCCTGATTGCTCCGGCCCTGGATCAGCGTTTCCCAGCAGTTGGAATTGGCGTAATCGCAGGCATCCTCACGGGGCACGCCAAGCTTTTCATAAGCCGGGATGATCACATCGTCGTTGTTGATATACGGCATACCGCCGCCTGTCTTAAGGACCTCCGCCACGCGCGCCACAAGTTCCGGCGGGCTGTTTTTGTGCAGGCGCACTGTGAGTACCGGGGCCGTCAGGGCAAATTTTTCGTGCGCGTTGAGGAACATATAGGTCAGGGCGTTTGTGTCGTCCGAGCCGTCCGCGCGAAGGCCGCTGAGCAAAATATTCTGACCCCAGTGGTTGATCGCGTCGGCCTGGTCGTTTTCAGCCTCGCCGACGAAGCCCTGTCCGTAACCGATCCCGAACTGTTCGGGCGCGCCCTCGAGTTCCTCCTGGGGGACGACGTAATTCTCGGGATCGATTTGTGCGCGGTCGTTGACGCGCAGATTGAACTCGTCCACGAGTTCCTGCGCTCGCTCCAGCGTGATCCTGCCGGCCTTGAAATCGTTTTCGAAGTATGGGTTCAGTATATGGTCGATGTGTCCGATCGAGAGGTTTGTCATCGTCTGGTGTATGCAGTGGTTAAAAAACCACATCGACTGTACCGCTTCATGGAACGATTCCGCGCCGTGCTCCGGCACCTTGCGGCAAATAGCGGCCAGCTCGGTCAAACCTGTTTCCTCGGCGAGATCGGCGTATCGGTTGGACAGCGCGATGACGGCGCGGCACTCGCGCTTGACCGCTTCATAAAAATCGAGCTTGCCGGTGTTGTCCGCGCCGCCCGGCGCCGCGAGCAGTTTTTCACGGCTGCGTTCCAAATGCGCGAGGATACCGGAGAGCCCGATCCTGAGCAGGGTTTCGTAATCCGGGCATTTATGTGAAATAGACATGACGCACTTGTCCAGCTCTTCCTCAATGATGAAAGAGGGCAGCATGCAGCGTACAATCCGCCCGTCCTTAATGCAGTTACCGGCAAGCAGCGCAAAAGGCTCCACAGTGACAGGCATGTCTCGCATGACTTTTTCAAAGGCGAGCGAGCGTCGTATTGTCGCGCTCAGCCGCCTCGTATTTGAATCCAAAATGGTCTGATTCCCGCCCCACAGGGATTGCCGCTCGTACATGGTCCGCGTAATTGTGTCGTAATGCAGCCTTGTTCGCGGCGTCATGCCGCGCAGCGCCGTATCCGTGCGTGCGCGCAGCACGGCGTCGGTGATGATTTGATCCATATGGCCATACCTCCAGTATTTATATAATATCTGCGATCACAGCATTTAAATCATCGTAATACGCCTGCGGCCTCGGTTCGAGGCCGGGCAGCGGGTAGGGCCGCCCAAGCCACGCGTACTTCGCGTCGGCAGCGGCGTTGTAAGGCATAAGCTCGACACTTTTGACGCCGTGCTCCCGCGCGAGCCGGGCGACCGCGGCGATCTGATCCGCGCCGTCGTTTATGCCGGGGATGCACGGAACGCGCACGGTGATTTTGTCCGCGCCGCCGGGGAGCGCGCACAGCAGGGCGAAGTTTTCCAGGATCACGGCGTTGCCGGCGCCGGTATGGCGCTTGTGCGGGCCCGCGTCGACCAGTTTGATATCGTAATAGCTCAAATCGCCCAGCGCCGCGATGTCAGGCAAGGCGGCGCTGCCGCAGCAGCCGCTCGTTTC
>JAITVU010000197.1 GCA_031285645.1 Oscillospiraceae bacterium
CTTGACGCCGGTTATCTCCTCGATCTTTTTGCCAACGGGCGTATCCGATGCGGGAGACGGCCCCGAAAGCGCCGAACCAATGAACATTGTCAGTTCAGCGGGCAACGGCGCGTCCGCCATTTCGGCAGTGCTGCCGCCGGATGCCGCCTCGGTAGACGATGTCCCGCTGGATGCCGCAGAAGACGCCGCTTCTGATGATGTGCCCTGGGATTGGGAACAGCCACAGACAACTATTGCCAGCGCAAGCAAAACCGACATAATTGCCCATAGTTTGGATTTCTGCATCTTGTGTTCCTCCTTCTGATAATTTATAATCAAGCAACTTCAAAACAGTCCTTTTGAAGCCCCCGGCTTTTACACCGCAGGAGACCGATTTCAGCGGCCTTGCTTTGATTTTCAACTGGTCGAACCATACTATTGTCCAGCCAAGGATCGCGTGGTGGCGCCTTCATGGAGCGACATGTGAAATTTGACCGATTCCGCCTTACTTCCGCCGAGTTGACTCACAAGAAGCTTCGCCGCCGTATTGCCCATTTCGCTGACGGGATGATTCATTGTCGTGAGATCCGGGAGAAGGCCTGAAACATCCATCGAACCCGCCAGGTGGTCAAAACCGGCAATCGATATGTCGTCAGGGATGCGCATTCCCGCTTCCTTGGCCGCAAAATAAGCGCCAAAAGCCGAAAGATCATTGGCGCACAAGAGCGCCGTGGGGATTGTTTTTTCCGCCAGCATCCTCTTCATGCACCAATAGCCGTCGCCGAAGAGAAAGCCGCAATCCACAACACTGTTGTTATAGAGCACCACGCCCGCCTCCTGCATCGCCTTAACATATCCATGCCGGCGCTCTCGCGCGATTCCGCTGTCAAGCGGTCCCGTGGCGTGCATAATTTTTTTGTGCCCAAGGCTGAGCAGATGCCGCGTTGCCTTGTAGGCGCCCTCCACATTGTCAACATCGACGCTGACGACGCGGCTGTCCTCAAGGCAGTTTTGAATGATAACAAAAGGGATACCGGAAGATTCGAGAAAATCGATGTCATCCTTTCTCAAATCATTCGCCAACGCAATAATAACGCCGTCAACCCCTCTGGAAACAAGGTTTTTTAAATTGCGCTTATAATCGTCTTTGTGATCCCTGACTTCCAGATGGCTTTTGCTGTTGGCCAGGAAAATGCCGTAATCGGTCTGTCCTGATATATATTGTTCAACGCCTGAAAAGACGCTGGCCCAAAACGGCTGAGTTATGTTGTAGACAAGCATGCCGATCACCGAACTGCGTTTGCTGGCAAGCGACCTTGCCGCGGCGTTAGGGATATAATTCATTTCCTGAACAACTCTCAACACGGCCTGCCTTGTCTCGGCGCTGACCCTCGGATGGTTGTTCAGAGCCCGCGAAACCGTAGAGCGGGATACATTTGCTTTCTTGGCAATTTCGTTGATCGTCACGCCTTCTATCCCCCCATAACACCTGATTTGCTGTGCGAACCTTAAATGGTCAGTGCCGTTATGCGACAAATGCCGTGCGGAAGCGCTTCCTCTGTTTTTTTCAGCGCTTTTAATTCCTTCCGGCGGCAGACAATCGTCCGTATCCGGTTAAATGCATTGTCCGGGAATATCCAACGTCTTTTATGCCCCTGTGTCTCTTTGCAATCCCGATGAGAACGCTCTCATTGTATATTTTAAAAAATAGTGTCCTTATATATAAACAATCGATATGTTAATATTAATTTAGGCAATATGTATTGACAAGTGAGCATCATTGATTTAATATCTAACCAAACCTGTTTTGCTCCTGCGATGTTTGTATTTTAACTGTCATTGGCATATTTGTCAATAGTTATTTATATGTTCATACTATTTTGTTATATTCGCCTATATTATTTTTATCCGCTTGAAATACTTTTGAAACATCTCGTCGATTCTTTTCTTTTTGAGTAGAAGCGAGAACGCTCCCCTTTTTACTGTTTTGCCATATTTCCCCATAAATTGCAAGCTGTATAAAATCGCATTGTTATTTATTAAACAGCCGACATGGACTTGGAAAAACCATGATTATACACTTGACACTAAGGTGGTCTGAGCGTCCTTCGTGGCGTTCGTCCTATGTAAAAATGATCCATTTTGAGTTTGCTTGATATAAAATTCAACAAGGGAGGAAACGAAAATGGAATACGGCAAGTCAATTTTTCCGGCATTACCCAAAGACCCGGCGGCTTATGTTTTCACACCGGAGGCTTTCAAGGCCTCGCCCGATGGCAGCGGCGACAACAGCGCGGCGTTACAGGCAGCCATTGATCAACTGGAGAAAGAGCAAAATCACGGTATTATTTTCATTCCCGAAGGGCGCTACCGTTTCACACAGACCGTCCAGCTTTGGCGGGGCATCCGCCTGATCGGATTCGGACAAAAACGTCCCGTGTTTTTCCTGGATGACAACGCGCCGGGATTCAACGGGCCCGAGTCCCGCTACATGTTCCATTTCCGCGTTTACAAGCCCAAAGAGGGGCAGGAGTTGCGCGACGCCCAGAATACGACTTTCTACAGCGGCATCCGCAACATTGACTTTGATATGGGCAAAGGCAACACAGGCGCCGTTGCCGCGCGCTTCCGCGTGGCGCAGCTGTGTTCTTTGGAGGACATCGACTTCCATATTAATGATTCCAAAGCGGCTATCGAAATGATCGGCAACGAAGTGGAGCGCTGCCGTTTCTTCGGCGGTCAATACGGCATCCTGACGGGTGAGACCGTCGCGTACTGGCAGTTCTATCTGGGCGACAGTATTTTTGACGGCCAGAAAAGAGCCTGTATTTCCACGTACCGCGCCGGGTTCACCATGGTCCGCACCACCTTGCGCAACGCGCCCTTTGGCATTTACGTCCCTAATAAAGAGGAGGACAACCACTATATCGAGGAATTCGAGCGTCTGTACATAGCTGATTGCCGCATGGAAAACCTGAGCAAGGCCGGCATCTCAATGAACATGGTGCGTTATCCCCAGAACTGGCTCCACGGGCGCAGCGTCTACTGCAAAAATGTGCCATGTTTCCTTGATTCGTTTGGCTACCAGTATAATCATCATATTATGGTGGAGCCCATTTGTCCCGAAAGCGATATTTACAGCGTTGACATCGATATGGGCCTCAAAATCCAGATTGACAACGCGCGTGTCGACCGCAAGTTTGATATAAATTATAAAGTCGAGGCGGCATCCACTTTCCCGGCTGTCCCTGAACCTGATTATGTCATGATGCCCGCGCAGGAGAAATGGGTCAACATTCTGGATCTTGGCGCTAAAGGAGACGGCATCGCCGACGATACGGCCGCGATTAAAAACGCGATAGTCGATCACAAGGCCATTTATTTCCCGATGGGCCACTACCGCATCAGCGATACCCTGACGCTCGCCGAAGATACCTGCATCATCGGCCTGCACTGCTTTAAAACGCAGTTTGTCGTTTCGGACAACGCGGCGGGCTTCAACAACGCCCAGAGCCCGAAATCCATGCTCATCGCCCCCAAACAGGGCCACAACCATGTCTGCGGCGTCGGCTTCGACGGCGGACAGAATCCGGGCCTGACATCCCTTGAGTGGCTTGCAGCGCCCGATTCGTTGCTGGAAGACATCCTGTTTTTACATGGCGGCCACGGCAAAACCCGCAAGGGACGCGACCGCTACTACACAATGTGGATCCATGACGGCGGCGCCGGCGTGTTTAAAAACATCTGGACGCCCGATGTCTGGGCCAAAGACGGCCTTCATATCAACGACACGGAAGCGCCCGGCCAGATTTATCTCATTTCCGTGGAACACCACCTCGACATCGAATGCGTGTTTGAGCGCGTGGCAAACTGGAAGATCATTTCACTGCAAACGGAAGAAAACCTGGGCAGCGAGTACGCTTCCTCGGTGTATCTGAAGGACTGCTTTGATATGGAGTTCCAAAACCTGTTCCAGTACAGGGTGCAGGCCATTGATATCCCGCATCCTTACGCGAGCCATGCCGTCAACTGCAAAAACCTGGTTGTCAACGGCGTGCATGTATTCAGCATCGGCCCAACGCCCTTTACAACGTCCTGGCGCGTGGACGACGACGTTTACATTCATGACCATGAGATTGGCAGCCTGATTATCAATTGCTGACCGATTTTCCGTCAGCTTACAGTTCAAAGCAAAAGAAAGCATCGCGGGTGATTCCCGCGA
This sequence comes from Oscillospiraceae bacterium, assembly GCA_031285645.1. Lineage (GTDB taxonomy): Bacteria > Bacillota > Clostridia > Oscillospirales > Ruminococcaceae > WRAV01. The sequence goes on from JAITVU010000197.1 coordinate 4,202, forward strand.
TGCTTTCTTTGCTTCTTATTCCCTATACTTGATGGGACGCCGTTTTGGCTCAACAGTGTCAACGTGATTTGCGTGTTGTGAAAACCGCCCGGTTCGCCTGCCTGACATAGTGGCGCATTTCCTGTATACAGCACATATCCATCAAATAATCGGCCGCCGCATCGCAGTCAGTCGCCGCGTCACTTTCAAGAATAATGAAGCCGCGCCCTTTCAGATTATGGGCCGTGAACGTTGATTCCTGAAATCTCGACTTCGCATCCATTTTTTCCACAAGCAGC
>JAITVU010000276.1 GCA_031285645.1 Oscillospiraceae bacterium
ATCGAATGTTAGGTAAATTTTATTCGATTTCGGCGCGATAAAATACGCGCCGTGCGCGCCATATTTCTGCTGGTAGTCCGTCGCGCCCAACGGACGGTTATCGGCGTCAACATTTAGCCCCGGCCCCCAACCCTTCTTATCTGCGCTAAGAGCACCGATTTGTTCCAAATCGGTGCTCATGGCGGCTGCTGCAGATTCGCTTTCCAGATCGCTCAGGTCCTCAAGCTCGGTAGGGGCGGAGGTGTCGAGGCCGCTTTCCAGATCGCTTTCATTCTCGGATTCCATCATATCTTCCGATTCATCCCCGGAGCGGAAATCATCCTCCAGGTCGGAGATGCCATGCTCAATGTCGGACCGGAGATCCTCCATCCCGTCCTCAATCGACGAGACGACGTCGGGAACGGAAGGCATTGAGGACGAACTGTTGTTCCCCCTTGTCGAGCATCCGGTTGTGGCCATCATGCCCACAGCCAGAAGCATGGCGAAAACGCGTTTTACTTTCATGGTGAATTCCTCCATTTGTTTTTGTCGGGATATGCTATACCCAAAAAAACAAATTTGTTAAAATGGATTATAGCACACAATATGACATAAGCCAATGTTTGGGGCTCGAAGATATTATGTGCAGTTCGGTATCAGATAAACCTTTCAAAACAGTTAATATTCTTACAATTTGGTTAAAAAAGGGTTTCTTCCCGCAACAAGGAAGAAACCCTTTTTTGCATACATATACGAAAAAATTACCAATTCGCCAATGGCTTATACTAAACACTGAATAAAAGCTAAAGAAATCGAGTGATACGTTCTTGTGGAAGAACGTGTTCTGAAATTAATCCTCATTAAAAAACCTGTGAAGCCGAGTGAATGTGTTTTATGTAAAACGCGACCATGAGCGACAGGTGAACAGTAGATTTTAATAGAGGATTGGTATTAGCGATGATTGATTTACATCTTTTTATCAGTGTTTAGTATTATTCCCCAAGGCGGGTAAGATGTATAAAAGGCTCATGGCCATCCAGATCCGACACACAGACATAAAGGTCGTTATCCACCTGACCTGTTTCAAAATAATGCCTGAGACACTTTTTGTTGTTGGCGGCCATTTTTAGTGTATCCAGCTTGCCGGTTTCTACCCATGCCGTTTCGCCCTCGTCGCAGGGGATAATGTTGACAGGCGCCGCGAGCTCGGCAAAGAATATATACTGCTGCCGGATTTCGCCCTGTGTTTTTCTGAGCGTGATGTATTTAAGGGTTAAGTTCTTTATGTCATGCTGTTTGATTCCCGTCTCTTCAAAGAGCTCCCGTAAAACGCATGCGGTGGGATCATTGAGTTCCCCGGGGTCAAAATGACCGCCTACGCCAACCCACAAGGGTTCTTTGAAAAGTCTTGAGCCGACACGGTACATAAGAAGAATCTTATTCCCGTCAAGAATATAGATTGTCGCCAGGTTGCGCAGTTGCATATGAACACCTCAGTGAATATGGCGGTTTATGATGAACCGAAGGTATAATACAGCGCAGTATCGCTGCGAAGAGGTTCATTATGAACCAAAAAGGTTTGATACCCCACTGCTTGCAGCGGTACCATAAATACCAATATCCGTTAAAAAGAGCGATAAAACCGTCGCTCAGAACGCGTTTTACCTAAAACGCATCGCTCGTTTTTATCTGCTTTTTAATTGGATATTGGTATAAGCCCTTTTGGGGCCGCAGCCCGGTATCGTCGGCTTGATACCCCGGGGTCTCTGCCCCGGGGAGGTTCATTTTAATGGACTGCCGTTATCCCGTCCCATAACAAGGGAGAGGTTGCAGGTGAAGGTTTTCTCGTTGAAGCGGTATTTTTCCAATAGCTCAGGCCCGCAGCTGTTGGAGCCAAGACCGCTCTGCGCGTAGTCGAGGCACAGCACAACCCCGTTGTACTTTTCAAGCTCGAAATTGTGCCGCTTTGAGGCCAGCTCCTCCTGTGTGTAGCGTGAGGCGTTGAAGCTGAAGCATTGATCGCTCGCGGCTTTGATGAAAAAGCCGTTTCCCTTTGAAAGCCTGACATAGTCGCAGCCGAAGTGGCTGCCGTTTTCCTGCGGCCTGATGTAGTCCTCGTGAAGCGCGTCCACATGGGTTTTGAAGAGACTGCGGAAACTCGAGCGGCGTTTATCGATATAGCTCTCGTTTGCCCCGTATCCAAAGTATTCAACGGCGTCAAAACCCTCGGGTAAAAAGAGGCGGATGCCGAAGCGCGGCAGCCAGGGCAGATTTTGATCTTTTTCACAGTCAAGCCGCACGGCGATTGACCCGTCCGCGCCGACAGTCCACACAGCCTTGATATCAATGATTTTCTGGATGTGGACGGCGAGGATGCCAAGGTGGCACTGGACGACGGCGAGGCCGTCCTCATCGCGCGCCTCAGCAGTGTACACTTTTATAACGGCGCGGTCATACCCGGCCGCTTCCCATGTCGGGCGGATGCGGCGGTCATTGTCCGTGGGCGCGCGCCAGATGTTATACTGCATGGGCGCGTGCAGCACAGCGTTGTTTTGGCAGGTCATCTCGGAAAAAACGCCGGCGCGTTTATCAAAAACATGGTAAAAATCGGGGCCTTCGATATCAATAAACGCCTCGCGGTCGATGATCCGGATCGCGCCCGGCTGCGCCGGCTGAGGCGGCATCACGGGTTTCTCCTCATGCAGGACAAGCTGCTCGTAACCCAGGATATGCCCTGTCATCGTAAAGGGCCGGTCCGGTTTTTGTCTGTAGATCAGATTGAGATAGCAGTTGCCTGCATTCACACCGGGCAAATCAATCGGGACGAAGGCGCTCTCGTGTGGCGCGGCGTGTACGTCAAAGGCCCCGTTTGTAATCGAGTTGCCATCCTTTGTGATCTCGTAGCCCATGAAGACATGATCGAACAAATCGGTGAAGTCCAGCATATTGGTGATGCGCACACCGCCCTTTTCCAACTCGGCTCTGGCGGGGCGGATGACATTTTTATATTCCATCAGGCCCGTGTGGGGCACGCGGTCGGGATAGACGAGGCCGTCCATGCAAAAATTGCCGTCGTGGGGAAACTCGCCGAAGTCGCCGCCGTAATAGTATTTTTCACGGCCTTCCGGCGTCATGCCCATATAGACGGCGTGGTCGCACCACTCCCATATAAAGCCGCCGGCAAAGCCGTCGTATTGCTGAATCAGTTCAAAATAATCTTCCAGGTCGCCCGGGCCGTTGCCCATGGCATGACTGTATTCGCACAGGATGTAGGGCTTTTTATCGCCCGGCCGCGCGAAATAGTCGTGAATGCTGTCCAGCGTGGCATACATGAGGCTGTAAACATCGAGCATGGAGCAGTCGTTTTTATGATCCCCGGTTTCGTGTGTGCTGCCCTGGTAGTGAAGCAGCCTTGTGGGGTCGTAGGCCTTGACCCAGCGCCCGGCCTCCTCAAAGGCGCGGCTGTATCCGGATTCGTTGCCCATGGACCACATGACAACGCTCGGGCTGTTTTTATCCCGGATCACGCAGCGCTGTACGCGGTCGATGATGGCGTCGTGATAAATGGGGTTCTGCGCGACAAGGCCATAGGTCGCGTCCATGGAGCCCCCGTAGATCGTAACGGCGCCGTGTGACTCAACGTCGGCCTCATCAATGAGGTAAAACCCGTACTGGTCGCAAAGCTGTATAAACCACGGCGCGTTGGGGTAGTGGCTTGTGCGGATGGCATTGATGTTGTGCCCCTTCATCAGGGCGAGATCGCGCAGCGCCTGCGCGGGGGTGACGGCGGCGCCCGTAAAAGGGTCGCTGTCGTGACGGTTCACGCCCCTGAACTTGATGGGCCTGCCGTTAAGAAGAATGACGCCATCTCTGATCGTGATTTCGCGTATGCCGACGCCGTGGAGGATATATTCCTCTCCCGCCTTGATGAGCAG
>JAITVU010000312.1 GCA_031285645.1 Oscillospiraceae bacterium
CGGAAAGCGCTCGATACCGGCCGGCAGGCCTATATCATATGCCCCCTTATCGAAACCGGGGAAGTCGATCTCGGCCTGCGCCCGGCCAAGGAATACGCACAGCTTTTGGCCGCGGGTGAACTGAAGGGCTACCGCCTTTCCCTGCTCCACGGCAAAATGAAGGCGCGGGAAAAAGACGACATCATGCGCCGTTTTTCCAAAGGCGACATACAGGCGCTTGTCTGTACAACGGTCGTTGAAGTTGGGGTGGATGTCCCCAACGCGACAATCGTTATGATTGAGAACGCCGAACGTTTTGGGCTCAGCCAATTGCATCAGCTCCGGGGGCGCGTCGGACGCGGCAAAGAGAAATCCTACTGCATTTTGGTGAGCGACGCGACGGGCGAGACCGCGCGCGGGCGCCTGCGCATGATGAAGGAAACCTCGGACGGCTTTAAATTGGCGGAGTACGATTTGAAAGCGCGGGGGCCCGGCGATTTCTTTGGCCACCGCCAGCATGGCCTGCCCGAACTAAAAGTGGCGAGCCTCGCCGACAATATCGAGTCCATGCGGCTCGCCAAAGAATGTGCCGGGGAAATTCTGGAAATTGATCCCGATCTTGCCACGCCCGAATACAGCCAGCTTGGTATTCGAGCGAAGGAAATGCTTTCCGCTGTTGGTACAAGGCCGAATTAACGCCTCAGTATGCCTGTAATCAGTTAGATTGCTTTATTGCTCCATTTTTAAGGCATATACCAAACTCAAAACCGCTTTTATCGTCTTAATCTGTTTTATCGGGGTTTTACAATCTCTATTCTGCAACTAACGAAAGGAACCTTATATATGTCTATTTATCAAAACATGACCGATCTCATTGGAAAAACGCCGATGCTGGAGTTGAGCCGTTACGCTCAAACGAAATCTTTAAAAGCCAGAATAATTGCCAAGCTTGAATATTTCAATCCGGCGGGCAGCGTCAAGGACCGCGTCGCGTTATCGATGATTTTAGACGCCGAAGCAAGCGGTCTTTTAAAGCCCGGCTCCGTTATCATTGAGCCGACAAGCGGCAACACCGGCATCGGGCTGGCCGCCGTCGCGGCGGCGCGCGGCTACCGATGCATTTTAACCATGCCGGAGACAATGAGCGCCGAGCGCCGCAGTCTGCTGCGCGCTTACGGCGCCGAGACTGTCCTGACAAAAGGGTCGGATGGGATGCGCGGCGCGATCGCAAAAGCCAATGAACTGGCCGATGAAACCCCCGGCAGTTTTGTGCCGGGTCAGTTCTCAAACCCGGCCAACCCCGCGTGCCACACTGCATCCACAGGACCGGAAATATGGGCCGATACGCAAGGGGCGCTTGATATTTTTATCGCCGGCGTCGGGACCGGCGGCACCGTGACCGGCGTGGGCGGATACCTCAAGTCAAAAAAGCCCGACATCAGAATATATGCTGTCGAGCCGGCGGAATCGCCTGTGCTGTCCGGCGGGACGCCAGGCCCTCACGGCATACAGGGAATCGGGGCGGGTTTTATGCCCGATATACTGGATACCACTGTTTATGATTCTGTTTTTACCGTTAAGAGTGCCGACGCCAAACAAACCGCAAAGGAACTTGTGCGGACACAGGGACTCCTGGTGGGCATCTCCTCGGGCGCCGCTGTCGCAGCCGCGGCCGAGTGCGCGGGAATGCCGGAAAATGCCGGCAAAACCATTGTTGTTTTACTGCCCGACAGCGGCGAGCGTTATCTGTCCGTACCCGGATTTATCGATTAAGATCCGGGCTGGATTTACATGCCTTTCAGAATGGATAAGGAGTGGCTATTATGGCTGATATGCTTGTCAAGCTCTATGCGGACCTTCCCCACATTGATACGGACGCTTACCGCAGGGAGTCCGGCGTTTACATTAAGCGCGCTTTGATTCCCGATAAGGAAAAAATCCTGAGCTTCATCCGCGCCAATTTCAGCGGAACCTGGGTGCATGAGTGCGAGTACGCGCTTTTCCACGACCCGATATCCTGTTATATTGCCGTTGAAGATAAAGAAGTCATTGGCTTTGCCTGTTATGACGCCACTGCCAAAGGCTTTTTCGGCCCCTTCGGCGTAAAGGAGAGCAAAAGGAATAAAGGCATCGGCCGTGTGCTGTTCCATAAATGTCTTCAATCCATGAAGGAAGCCGGTTATGGTTACGCGATCATCGGTTGGACGTCAGAAAAGGCCATTCCCTTTTATCAGCGCGAGGCGGGCGCAACGATCATTGACGACTCCCCCACCTCAAAAAGCGTTTATCGGAACCTCATTGAAACCGAATGATAAGCCTCTTATATTAATAGACTCGATTGGAAATGCCATTTTGGAGTAAGGGGGTGACTATATGTCGGGTTCAAAAACGGATTTTTGGATTCAGATTATGAAAAAACTGGATACCAACAGTGACCTCAATCTGTCGATTCCAAATATTCTGGACGATTTATGCCGGTTTCTTGGATTCGGCTGCGGTTTCATATACCAGGCCAACCACGAAGCAAAATTCTTCTTGTATGAACATTTTGCCCTGTACGACAACAACCACCTCACAGAGGTTATTGATTTAAATGCCGTTCTGGGCCCGGAGCTTGCGAACCAGCTGACAAAACAGCGCAGTGTGTCCTTTCGCGCCGACACGAAATGCAGCCCGCTTGAAATCCGGCTTGGTGATATCTTTAACGCTAATTCGATGGTGCTCATACCCATTCTGGACCAAACCCGGACTTTAATCGCCATTGTGGGAATCGTCGACCGGCGCGGACACACGCGCGTTCCCAACGACGATATGGCTTTTACATATTATGTTCTCACCATACTGGCCAACCACGTGAAAACGCGCCTGTACCAAAAAAGAGTGGAGGCAACGCAGCGATCGCTTGAAAGCGTGCTGGACAATATGGGCGTGGATATTTATGTCAATGATTTTTATACACATGAAATCCTTTATGTCAACCGCTCGATGGCAGCGCCCTACGGGGGCGTTGAAAATATGATGGGTAAGATCTGCTGGCAAACACTGTATGACGATAAAACCGGGCAGTGCGATTATTGCCCGCAGTTGAAGCTAATTGACGCGGATGGGAACCCCACCAATATTTACTCCTGGGATTATCAAAGGCCGTTTGACGGTTCTTGGTTCCGTGTCCTCAGCGCGGCTTTTCAGTGGGTTGACGGACGTTTGGCTCATATAGTCAGCAGTATAGATATAACGGAAAACAAGCAAAACGAGGATATCATACGGCGCATGGCCGAATACGATAACCTCACAGGCCTGCCCAACAGGCATAAGCTTGTTCAGGACTGTGAAAAAAGCATCCTTCACCTCGCCGAGACCGGCTCGGAAGGATTTATCCTCTTTTTTGATCTGGATAAATTCAAAAACATAAATGACTCCCTTGGGCATCGGGCCGGCGATGAACTTTTAATCACAATCGGCGCTCATTTGCAGCAAAATCCGCTCACGCACAACCGTTGCTACCGATATGGCGGCGATGAATTTGTCATCCTCTGCGACCGGAGCACACCCGGAAAAGTCAGCGACATTGTCCGCTTTCTTCTTCAGAGCTTCAGAACCCCCTGGAAGTTGCCGGACGGTACAGAAGTTTTTTGTCAGACCAGCATCGGTATTTCCCATTTTCCCTATGATTCCGATCATATATCCGACTTGCTGCGCAAAGCGGACCACGCTATGTACACATCGAAAAATAACGGAACAGGCCTTGCGCACTTTTTTGATTCGGGCGCCATGTCGACACCGGAGGATTATTATAAAAAATATCCCGCTCTCATATAGCTATAAATTAACACCGCGCATGGCAAATTGCCATGCGCGGTGTTAATTTATAGCAGAACAAGTTAAAAACAGGTACACTGTTTTTAACCTTGCCGAGAG
>JAITVU010000321.1 GCA_031285645.1 Oscillospiraceae bacterium
GCATCGGCGAAAAACGCGCCCAGGCGCTCTTTAAGTTTTTCAAGACGCAAATTGCCATGAAGAACGCCTCCGTTGACGAGTTGGCGGCGGCTCCGGGCATGACAAAGAACACCGCGCAGGCCCTGTACGACTACTTCCATGGCGGCGGCGCCATAGAAACGGACGCGCCGGATCTTATGGACGGCGAAACCGGCGGGGACGCGTCCCAAATATCATAATTTACCGCCAAAGGGAGCCTTATGGAAAAGACGCTTTATATCTCCGACCTCGACGGCACCTTGCTGCGCAACAACGCGGCCCTCTCGCCTTATACTGTAGATGTGCTGCGCCGAAAAATAGCAGGCGGGCTGCGCTTTTCATATGCCACGGCGCGCTCGCGCGCCTCCGTCGTCAATGTTACCGGCGGCTTTATGCCCGATCTGCCCATCATCACCAATAACGGCGTCTTTATCTGTGATCTCAAAACGGACAAGCGCCTTCACGGCTGCTATATGGACAAGGAAAAGGTGCTGCCTTTACACAGGGCCATCAGGGAGAACAATATCCCTGTGTTTGTCTACGCCTTTATTGACGGGCGCGAGCGCGTATCGTGGATTCGGGGAACCGAGAACGCGGGCATGCGCGCTTACCTGCGTGACAGGCATGGAGATCAGCGCCTCCGCCCTGTCGACGACTGGGGCCCTTTATTCGACGGCGATATTTTTTACCACACCATTATTGAAGAAAGGGACAAGGCGTCGCACTTGTTGAACTTGTGCAATCAGACAGCGTACTGCCGCTATTCCCTGATTCAGGATACATATAACACGGATGAATGGTGGCTTGAAATTTTCAGGCATGACGCGTCAAAAGCGGCGGCGCTCTTAAAGCTCAAAAGCATGCTGGGGTTCGACAGGGTTGTCGCCTTTGGCGACAACCTCAACGATATTTCCATGTTTGAATGCAGCGACGCCTGTTATGCCGTCGCAAACGCGCATCCCGCGCTCAGGAAAATTGCCACCGGCGTCATTGGGAGCAACGAGGAGGACGGTGTGGCAAACTGGCTGCTCGAGCACGCGTAACGCAGCGGACGTAACAGGCCAATATGCAAGAACCTGTATTCATAAAAGGAATACAGGTTCTAAACAGTAAAGGAGGATTCCTGTGAACAAGTGCAAAATAACGGTGCTCAAAACAACGCTCGATGAGGCGCTTGCCCTGGAATACGGGGCGGAAGGCCTCAAAGCCTGTCCCAATCATGAAAAGGGGCAGATTTATTACGCCGATTACGCGAAGCCCGACGGCTTCTGCGATGAGGCGTGGAAAGCCATCTATCAATATGTCTTTGCGTTATCCCACGGGGCAAGCGGGGGCTTATTCTATAACGGCAGTTGGATCCGAAAACCCGGTGTGGCCATATGCAGCTGCAATGACGGGCTTCGCCCCGTGATTTTTAAGATTGAAAGCATGGACGACGCATCTGTCGCCGATTAGAGTCCATATGGTGAACGACCTTCAAAACCGTTCCGGTTTTGAAGCGTCAGGCAGTCGCCTGACGGCACGCCGGAGGCGTGCGCGTTCACTATGTACGCTGTGAAAACCGCTTAACGGTCGCATTCGCGCGTATGCGCGAATGCTTCAGAATTGGATCTTTTTGAAGTCCGCCGAGTATAGTGTGAAAAAGAGCAGGAACAAAGCGAACCTCTCTTCGGCAAGACATCAAGATTACATAGATGCGTTCCTCAGCGCCCCTTCGGGGGTGATGAGGCCAGCTTCGTCGGCCTGGAGAATGGATGGGCGGCAATGACGCATTGCCGGCTGCGCCGCATTCGGCATTACACCCCTTCGTTTCATAATCAAGAGAGACGGCTTAAAAAGGTTTGCTTTTTAAGCCGTCTCTCTTTACGGAAACAGTCACGCTCTCCTTCATATGAAATTCCGGTATTCATATGTTTTCCATATCGTCGCCCTGTATTTCTCACTTTATTTTCACCCCCCCGCCCCATCCTGCATATAGTATGACGTATGGAAATCAGTCGGCGGAGCCGGCCGCATGGGGGTGCCTATGATCACGATCAGTGTTTGCATGATTGTTAAGGATGAGGAAAGCGTATTGGCGCGCTGCCTCGACTGCGCAAAAAAATTCGCCGATGAAATTGTCATTGTCGACACCGGCTCGACAGACGCCACGGTCGATATCGCCAAGAAATACACTGAAAAGGTGTTTCGCTTCCAGTGGGTGGACGATTTTTCCGCCGCGCGCAATTATTCTTTTTCAAAGGCCACAACGGATTATATCATGTGGCTTGACGCGGATGACATCGTCGATGACGAGAATGTGGCCAAGCTGCTGCTGCTCAAGGAAACCCTCCCCACCGAAACGGACGCCGTCATGATGCGTTACAACACGGGGTTCGATGAAACGGGCCGCGTGACAATGAGCTATTTTCGCGAGAGGCTTGTAAAGAGGTCAAACCATTTTCAGTGGAATGAACCCGTACACGAACACATCGTGGTGGGTGGAAGAATCATACAAGAGGAAATCGCCGTGATACATGGAGAAAAAGAACGTGCGCATTCCACGCGAAATCTGGATATTTACGCAAAAAACGAGGCAAACGGCAAGTATTTTTCCAGCCGCGCGCTCTTTTATTATGCCCGGGAGCTGGCTGCACACGGCAACACAAAAAAAGCCGTTGAGTGCTACAATGAATTTCTGGACCGGCCGGACGGCTGGATCGAGGACCGCCTGCGCGCACGAAACGACTTGTCAAACTGCCACCACATTTTAGGGGACGACAAAGCCGCCGTATGCTCGATCCTGCTGGGTTTTGAAGAAGCGCTCCCGCGCGCCGAAGCCTGCTGCCATCTCGGTCGCCTTTATCTGCAGCAGCAGGATCATAAACGCGCGGCCTTCTGGTACGAAATCGCCCTCATATCGCCGAAGCCGGAAGGCTGGGGCTTCACATATGAAGATTATGAAGCCTATATTCCCCATATGCAGCTCTGT
>JAITVU010000393.1 GCA_031285645.1 Oscillospiraceae bacterium
ACGATATCGCCCGGAACAGCCATTTGGCTTGCCGCCGCAACGGCGCCGGGAATATCATCAACCCTGAGGATGACCGGATTATCCCCGTTGTAATCCGGATGAACCTTCACGGCGGCCTCGATTTTATCGGCGGTCGGCCCGGCCAGAATAAGAAGCTTGACCCGCTGCACAAGCTCGGGGGCCAGCGGCTCGTAGGGGATGTTTTTGTCGGAGCCGCCTGCAATCAGGATCAACTTTTGATCAAAGGCTTTAAGGCCGGCGATGACGGCGACGGGGGCTGTGGCGATGGAGTCGTTATACCAGCGCACGCCGCCGAGCTCGCGCACAAATTCAAGGCGGTGCTCAACCCCGCCGAAGGAACCGGCGACGAGACGGACCTGATCCGTGTCCGCGATGCCGTCGGTCGCACAAAGGGCGGCCAGATAATTCGCCGCGTTGTGTGTGCCCGGGATGCGGATATCGGCGGCATCCATCACACGCTCGGACCGGCCACGGCGCGCGCGGTATAAAACGCCGTCCATGCAGTACGCGCCGTGTTCCACGGGCGCAGTGAGGGAAAAAGTCATCGCCTCGCCCCGCACCTGGGGGATGAAGGAAGCGGTTACAGGGTTGTCGAGGTTGAGGACTGTGCGGGAAAAAGCGTTCTGATGCAGGTAAATGTGCCGTTTGGCGTCGATGTATTCATCCAGGGAGGCATGCACATCCAAATGATCCGGCGTGATATTGGTTATCACGGAGATGTCCGGGGCCGGGCGCATGGAGATCAGCTGGAAGCTGGAGAGCTCCACGACGGCCCAGTCCTCTTGTGCAATGGTGAAGACAAGCGGTAAAAGGGCTTTGCCGATGTTGCCGCCCAGATGAACGGTTTTGCCCTGTGCTTTTAGGATTTCCGCGATGAGGGTCGACGTCGTTGTTTTCCCCTCGCTGCCGGTAACGGCAATTGTTTTGCAAGGGCATAAATCGAAAAAAACCTCCATCTCGCTTGTCACGACCATGCCTTTCCGGCGCAGGGCCTCAAGCGCGGGCGCGTGAAAATAGAAGCCCGGCGTGCGGAAAACAATGTCGGCGTCCAGGCCGTCGAGATAATCGGGGCCCAGACGCAGACGCGCGCCCAACTGCTCCAGGTCGGCGGCGACATCGCCCAAATCCGCCCGGCTTCTTTTATCGCAGGCACTGGTTTCAACACCCTTGGATAAAAAAAGTTTAATGGTGTCGGTATTGGTGACGCCGATGCCGAGGAAAGCGACTTTTTTATCCTTGATTGAACGGAAAAACACGTCGGCCCTGCTCATAAAAAGATGTCCTCCTCAGAATACATATTAATAGGGTACACGTGCCGGCGTCATGCACGTCCTATTTCAAGGACAATGGTCATTATCAACCAAAAAGTTTGATCCCCCGCTGCTTGCGGCGGTACCATATAATACCGATATCCGTTAAAAAGAGCGATAAAAACGTCGCTCAGAACGCGTTTTACCTAAAACGCATCGCTGTTTTTATCTGCTTTTTAATTGGATGTTGATATAAGCCCTTTTTGGACCGCGGCCCGGTATCGTCGGCCTGATACCCCGGGGTCTCTGTCCCGGGGAGGTTCGTTATAACGCCCCATAAGATCATTTATATTCCAGCTTACCATTATATACCTAAATATATGTATAATCAACCGGATTATTGACACAATCCGGTTTACTTTTACAATCCTCATTTAGTATAATAGTGCAGACAGGAATTATGTCGTGAGGACCCTTATAGCGGCGGTAATAAACAGACCGAATAAAAAGATATTTAAAATCCCGCCGTATTCGGCGGAAAGTCAATAATAACGGTTCCGGTTCTGGAAAAGAGACGCTTATGGTGACAACATTAACGCTCAACCCCTGTGTTGACTGGACTTTATCCTTGCCCCGCCTATCCCCGGGCGGCCTCAATGTGGTCGACCGCGCCCGGACCGACGTGGGGGGCAAGGGCATCAACGTATCGGTGGTTCTGCGGGAACTCGGGGTAGAAACCAACTGCCTGGGGATCAATTACGCGTCGAACGGCGCTGTGCTGACGGAGAAATTGGACGGACTCGGCATCCCCCACGATTTTGTGACGGTTCCCGGCGCGATACGCACCAACATTAAATTGATGGACAGCGCGACAAATGAGATGACTGAAATCAACAGCCGGGGTGAAGCCGTGAGCCGGGAGAGCATTGAGGCTGTTTTAAAGAAGGTTTCAGCACGCGTTGGCGCCGTGCTTGTGCTGAGCGGCCGTACGCCCAGCGGCGCGGAAGACGACATCTATAAACGCTGTATTGAAACGGTGTCGGCTTCCGGGGTGAAAGTGGTGCTCGATACCCAGGGCGCGCCGCTTCGTCTGGCGGTTTCGGCGCACCCGTTTTTAATCAAACCCAATTTATATGAACTCCAGTCCACCTTTGGCTGCGCGTCACATGATATGAGGGATATTGTCCGTGCGTGTTTGCCCATCATACGCCGGGGCGTCGGGATTGTCTGTGTGAGTATGGGCGCCAACGGCGCGTTGATAACGGATGGCAAGAAAGCCTTTTACGCGCCGCCCCTCGATGCCAGACCCAAAGGATACCAGGGCGCCGGAGATTCCATGGTGGCGGGTATTTGCAAAGCCGTTACGGAGGACGCCGGCCTGGACGACATGCTCCGTTTTGGGACGGCGGCGGCGACAGCCTCAATCATTCGGGAGGGGACGCAGCTTTGCCGCCTCGCTGATTACCGGCGTTATCTGCCCCAGGTCCGCGTGGAGAAGGTGACGGTGTAATTCACACTTTATTCGCATTTTGATGCGCGAACGGTGGTATACTACATGTTCATAAGGCCGTTTTTGCTTTGCGTCAATAGTGGTCAGGCCCATAAAACAAGGCGAAGAGCACGCCGGTTTTGCGCGGCCGTGTCATCCGGCATGGCGTTTGGAACCGTTCCGGTTATTTTGTTTTAATTTTGCGCCGGGCGCGATATCTATAAAGGAAGGCGCGTTTCAATGAAGTTGAAAAAACTTGGCATCGGTATGCTGGCGCTGGGGATTTTAGTGCTTGTAACGGGGATTATCCTGGCGGTTACAGTCGGCACCCGGCTTGTTCCGATCCTTCTGTTGTCGTCCATATTGATTAATTCCGTCGGCATTGTACTCTTGCAGACCCATCAGAAAAAAAAGTAGCGTTCCGGACACGGAATGGATCATACCCATAGGAGGCGGCATATGATCGATTATCTCAGAAGAAGCTGGGCCGTGGTCAACCTCAACAATGTGGCTCACAATTTTACGGCGCTCAAGCGCGTCCTCACGCCCGGCTGCAAGGTGATGGCCGCCGTCAAAGCCGACGCGTATGGTCACGGGGATAAGTACATAGCCGACCAGCTTGTGCGCCTGGGTGTGGACTGGTTCGGCGTCAGCAACCTGGAGGAGGCGCTGTCGCTGCGTGAGCAGGGCATATACCACCCTATTTTGATTTTTGGGGTGACGCCGCCGGAAAATGTGCGGCAGCTCAACGAGTATAACCTGACGCAGTCCATATACAGCTTGCCCTACGCCAGGGAGCTGCACGCGGCGGCCCAGGCCGCCGGAGTCGGCATTCAGGTCCATATAAAAATTGATATGGGCATGTCCCGTTTGGGATTTGTGCTGGACAACGGTTTTGCCGAGATATCAGCCGGTGAAATAAAAGAGGTTTGCCGGATGCCGCGCTTTCAGGCGCAAGGCATTTTCACGCATTTTGCCTGCGCGGACGAGCGCAATGACGATTCGATGGCCTATACAAGAGGGCAATACAGGAAATTCTGCGCGCTGATCGCGCGGCTGGAGCAGGAAGGCGTGACGTTTTCAATCCGGCATTGCTGCAACAGCGCGGGAGCGATCGGCTATCCCGACATGCATATGGATATGGTGAGGCCGGGCATTGTCCTGTACGGCCTTAGTCCGAGCGACGACTGCGCCGGGATGATCGACCTGAAGCCTGCCATGGAGCTTTATTCCTGCGTGTCGATGGTTAAGGAAATCGCCGATGGGACGCCGGTGAGCTATGGCCGGTGCTACACGGCGCACCGCAAGACAAAAGTGGCGACCGTAGCCATCGGTTATGCCGACGGCTACGAGAGGGAACTGACGAACAAGGCGCGCATGCTGGTGCGCGGACAGTATGCAAATGTGATTGGGCGCGTATGCATGGACCAGCTTATGCTCGACGTAACCCATATCGACGGCGTCGCGGCGGGGGATGTGGTGACGATTGTGGGTGAGGACGGCGGGCGGCGCCTCACATTTGACGAAATGGCCGCCTTAAGCGGGTCCATTAATTATGAAAAGGTCTGCCTGATCGGCAAGCGCGTGCCCCGTATTTACAGGCAGGACGGCAAGGATATCGGCGTTGTGGATTATATCAGGCATTACGGCGTCAAAGGTAAACAGAGTGCCAACGGCTTATACAGTCAGACAGTTTAAGACGCGGATTATTATTAAATAATAAGATGTATAACTGCAAGGGGTGGGAATATGACGAACAATATGACGACAATGATTGTGATCGCTTCCATAATAGGCGTCGCCTGCATTGTATTCGGTATTTTTTTGCTTGTGGCCAAGCATGAGACGCTTAAATCCAACCGCTGGCTCAACGGCGGTGTCAGCCGGGGCGGCGCGCTCGTTATTTATCGATTCACAGGCGTCCAGATGATTATTCTGGGGGTATTGCTTCTGCTGTGTATGCTTTGTTTATGGCTCAATTTTGTGTGGCCCGCCATGATTCTTCTTGTGGCGATCTTTGTGCTGCCGCTTGCCTGTTCGTCTTACAGAAAGCGCAGCAAGCGCTTTAAATGAGTCGGAGAGATCTCGGTTCGGACAAGTTTGTGCAGGATCAATAATTTTGTTTTGGATAATTCTCCAAAAGCCGTCAAATAATAGAAATGCGGTTTTTTTGACCGGCCAGGAAAAAAAAGCTTGCAAAGACATCCCGTTTTTGGTAATATGATTAGGCGTGACTGCACAAGATATGCGATGAAGCAGGAGGTTGCCGCTTTTTAAGCGGGTAATTTCTGTGGAGTATGTCCGATTTTAAACCGGGCGGCTTTTCATTTGGAACCGGATATTGATGGGTTTTGCGCGGCAAATCGCATCAACAGATCCGTGTGTTTCGGGGAAGTTCAAAGTGTTCCGGGTAAACTCATGTAGTTTAGCCGGATTTCTTTATGGTCTCATGTGAAACACACGGCGCGGTGTTTAAAACAAACGCGTCATGACGCGGAAAACCAGATGGGAATCTCTCGCCTAAGAAAAACACAGGAGGCGATTCAAGTGGCAGTCAAGGAAAAAATCAGGATCAGGCTCAAAGGTTACGACCCCCAGTTGGTGGATACAAGTTCCGCCAAAATCGTTGAGACGGCGAAGAGGACCGGCGCACGCGTTTCAGGCCCCATTCCGCTGCCCACCGA
>JAITVU010000396.1 GCA_031285645.1 Oscillospiraceae bacterium
GGATGTGGCACCGGGAGACTATCTGGGCCAGTGGAAAAAGCTGCCTGTGGGCGAAGAGGAAAGCGCGGAAGAAAAGGCGATTCGGGAAAAGGCGGATGAGATCAATAAAGAAAAAGCCGAGCGGGTGCAAGCTTCTCTCACGATGATAACATATCTGTTTGACGCGATTGCGGAGAGCGGGTTTTCGGACGTAACCAATGTGGACGTCACGGACAGGCTCAACATGAAAATCGTGTATGAGAACAGATTGCTGCTTGAGCTCGGCACAGAGGCGGACATGCCGTACAAGCTTGAGCTTTTAAAAGTGATTATAACCGAGGAATTGGAGCCTGAAGCCCGGGGACGGCTTTCCGCGGCCAACGCCAAGGACAAAAAAGTATTGTTCACCCCCGCCGAGGATTATATCCGGGCCGAAAGCGGACAGGAAAACGAGCCGGATCCGGATACGGACGGGGACACGACAGAGGAAGAAAATGACACTTCGGAAGCGGATACGGACGAGAATGCATAAATTCATGCCCCAAATACTAAAAAACCTTTAAAAATCAGGCTTAGATATTGTTTTTTTTCTAAAGATTTGATAAAGTAATAAGGTATAAGCGGATTTGACAAGTAAAATTGAGGAATAGATAAAATAAAGGCGCACATCGCAGGAGGAGCCAATTGCTAATGAATTTTGGTATGGATAACGAGGCGGAGAGGGTTGTCAATATAAAGGTCGTCGGTGTCGGCGGCGGCGGCGGCAACGCCGTGAACAGAATGATCGATTCCGCGCTCGAAAGCGTGGATTATATATCGATTAATACAGACAGCCAGGCCCTTAATTTTTCCAAAGCCTCCTTTAAGCTGCACATCGGCGAAAAGCTGACTAAAGGTAAAGGCGCGGGCGGCGTCCCTGAAAGAGGGCAAAGGGCGGCCGAGGAGAACAGCGAGGAAATCGCCGCCGCGATCAAAGATGCGGATATGGTGTTTATCACGGCTGGTATGGGCGGCGGTACAGGCACAGGCGCCGCGCCTATTGTCGCCGAAATTGCCCACGAGATGGGCATTTTGACGGTCGGCATTGTCACAAAGCCTTTTTCTTTTGAGGGCAAGCGCCGCATGGAGCAGGCTGAGGAAGGCGTCGCGGCGCTCAAGGACAGCGTGGACGCGCTTCTTGTGATACCGAATGAGCGCCTGAAACTTGTGTCGGACCAGAAGATTACGCTTAAAAACGCCTTTATGGCCGCGGACGACGTGCTGCGCCAGGGCGTTCAGAGCATATCCGACCTGATTAATGTGCCCGGCATTGTCAATCTGGATTTTGCGGATGTGACCGCGATTATGAAGGATGCCGGATACGCGCATATGGGTGTGGGACGGGCATCAGGCAAAGACAAGGCGCAAAATGCCGCGACGCAGGCCATTTCGTCCCCGCTTCTGGAGACGTCTATTAAGGGTGCGACAGGCGTGATCATCAATATTACGGCTTCTGAGGATGTGGACCTGGATGACGTTGATCTCGCGGCGTCTATGATCCACAGTCAGGCGCATCCCGACGTGAACCTGATCTGGGGCGCCGCGCTGGACAGCAAGCTGCAGGATGAGATGGTGGTCACTGTCATCGCCACGGGCTTTGAGGATGTCGCGGTGGCGTCGCCGAGGCAGTCTTCGGGTACGACGGATACAGAGAAGGTTATTTCCCTTGTGACGGACAACCCGTCGGCTAACGAGAATTTTGACGACGACGATCAGGGCTTTTACGATATCATGGCGTTGTTTAATAATAAAAACAAGTAATGGCCGCACGTAAAAAATCTTGCCACAAGCACTGTAATGTGATAGAATGTTAGTTGTTTTGAGTTTATCTGCTAACCGTGAAACAGCCCTGTCGGGCAATGATCGAGACAGAGATGCGTTGTCTGTTTTTGACGAGTGGTTAATGACAAGAATGGGGCCGGGTTTCAAGGATACCGGCGGCCGTTATGAGATTACTGATTTCACCGGCGACCGTCGGAGGGCGCCGGTGACTTTGCTGAAAAACCAAATACGCGCCCGTAGCTCAGATGGATAGAGCGTTTGACTCCGACTCAAAAGGCCGCTGGTTCGAGTCCAGTCGGGCGTACCACCAGCTTGAAGCTGGACACAACCGCGCTCCGGCTTATGGCCGGGGCGCGGTTTTAGTAACATGGCGCTTTAAATGCGATACCGGAGACACAACAGGGCTTCACAGGATATTTATCCTGTGAAGCCCTGTTGTGATGTGCATAATCAATGGTGGACGACGTTCAAAAAATTTAACGGCTAACCCTTAACAGCTCCTGTCGTAAGACCCTCGATAAAATACCTGTTGAAGATTATGTAAATAATGATCATCGGTATCATGGCAAGCGAAGCGCCGGCAAGCATCAGATTCCATGAAGACGCGGCTTCTCCCGTCGTTTTAAGGTTTACGACGCCGACAACAAGCGGCATGCGCTCGGGACTTGAGAGCGTAAAGACGAGCGGCAGCATGTAATCGTTCCATGAGGCCCTGAACTCAAGTATGCCCAAGGTCGCAATCAGCGGCTTGCAAAGCGGGAAAATGATTCTGGTGAATATGCCGAAGAAGCTGCAGCCGTCTATTTTTGCCGCCTCGTCAATCTCGCGCGAGATGGACTGTATATAGCTTCTGGAAATAAACAGGTTCGTCACGTTGAGTCCAAAAACGCGTATGATGATGACGCCCCAAAGTGTTTTATTGATGTGCATCGCTTTGGCGATCATGAGCGTCGGGTATAGCGTGAGGCTGCCAAGCGACACAAACATCGATGAGATAACCATGGCGAAAATCACATTTTTGTATTTGAACTCGCCGCGCTCGAAAACATATCCGGCGGTTGTACTGGTTATAATGGAGCCGATGACGATGAACGTGGACATGAATATACTGTTGAATGTATATTGCTTAAAATTGCCGAGCCGCCACGCGTCCGTGTAATTCTCCAGCACGAAGTCCTTTGGGATAATGTTGGTTCCGCCCGCCAAGAGTTCCTGATTGCTTTTAAAAGAGCCCATCAGGGTGTAGAACACGGGGAACATGGCAAAAATGAACACAATAATAAGCAAAATATAAATAACGGTGTTGGATAGGAACCTTTTGGATTTTCCCGACATATACCCGCCTCCTTATACATTAGAATATCAGGTGTTTTCGTTCATTTTTCTTGTCATTCTCATATAGATGTACGAAACGATGGCGAGTATGATTCCCGTGATGATGGACATGGCGGAGGCGTATCCGATCTCCACGCTCCTGTTGTCGCGTCCAAAGAAGGACTTGAATACATAGGTCATGACAACCTCGGTGCTTCCGCCCGGCTGCCCGTTTGTCAGGACAAGGACAAGGTCGCTCACCTTGAGACTGCCCACGATGGCCATCAGAAGCACCACCTGGAAGATGGGGCCAATCATGGGCAGCGTGATGCTGAAGAACTTGCGCATGGGGGTAATGCCGTCGATATCGGCGCATTCATACAGATCCTTTGGCACGCTTTGCAGCGCCATAAGGAAAAAGATCATATTGATGCCAAAATAATTCCATACGGACGCAATGCCTATAACCGACATGGCCGTCCACTTTTCGCCGAACCAGTTTATCGGCGCGTTGATGAGGCCCACCTGCATAAGAATATTGTTTATAACACCCTGATAAGCGGCGAACATCAGTGAGAATATAAGCCCTATGATAGCCGTACTCATGATGGCCGGCAGAAAAAGTGTAACCCTGAAAAAGTTGGTTCCTTTTAAAGCCTTATTAAGCAGAACAGCCAGCATAAGCGCCAGGGGGATTTCGATAAGCAGCTTACAGCCGGAGAGAATGAATGTATTGACGATGGACATCCAGAACTTGGGGTCCCGGGTAAAAACTCTGACGAAATTGTCGAGTCCGGTAAAGCTCGATTTGAAGCCGTTGTAGTAGAACATACAGTATCTGAGAATATAGAAAATAGGGACATACGTAAACAATGCAAAACCGACAAGCATGGGGGCCAGCATTATAACAGCCTGCCTGGAATCGCTGCTGAACCTGTTTTTTTTCTTTTTTCCCGCAACGGGAGAAGCGCTATTGCCCGCGTTCATAATTTCCCTCCAATTCCTCGCAACTTCGGTCAATGCAGGTTTTAAAACAGGGCGCCCGATTCCGCGCCGACGCGGGCGGATGTTGTATCGGCCGGCGGCAGGAAATCGGTCGCCCTTATGCTATTCTATTGCAAGATCTGTTCGTTGATCTGTTATTTGTTTGTCCAGCCTTCAGGAGCCCTGTAGTTTTCCATGACCGCCGCATCGGTTTTTTCCACGCAGTCATTGTAGCGCTGGTCTATCGCTTCAAGCTCAGCCTGAAGATTCGTCGACTTGCTGGAAAGCAGATTCACGAACATAACGTCATACGGATCCCCTTCAAGGGTGAGGACTGTCGCGCTGGGCATGGGCAGGACAAGAGCATTGTTGGGCACGCTCGCGAATTTCGCGAAGTTCTTCGCCTCGGGCTCTTTGGTGGCTAAATCGAGCGCCTCCTGGCGGAACGGTATGTACAGGCCATGCTCATACATCTCGGCAAGGTTCTCGTCTGAATAGAAATACTGGAATACTTCCATGCATTTCTCGGGCATTTTCGCGGCGGCTGTGCCGAAAGCAAGCAGGTTCGTACCGCCGACAACCTCTTTATAGGCTTTATTGCCGGAATCGTCGAAGGACGGCGGGTCAATAACATCCCACTCGCATTTCGCGGGGAACTGGTCCGTGAATACGGCAACGTCGAAGCTGGCGGCGTTCAGTATGCCGATCTTGCCTTCCGCGAACTGAGCTCTCACCTGGTCGGCGTCCATGCCCTCAAAACCGGGGAGCACGCTGCCGTCGCTGATGATATCGGAAATTGTCTGCAGCGCGGGCAGGAAATCGGCGAACTTGAACTTGAGCTCGGTGTTGTCAAAGCCGATATGGCCGGTATTGACAAAATTCTGGCGGGTCATGCCGGAAGTCAGTGTCCACGCCGATTTAAGGCTGAGGCCGAAACCGTACTCAACACCGGCGCCAACTTCGGTTATCTTCTTGGCGGCGTCGCGCATTTCAGCCCATGTTTTGGGATATTCGGTAATGCCGGCCTTCTCGAAGAGGTCAACGTTCACAACATATTTGTAAGTTGTGAGGTTATAGGGCAGTGTGTATACTTTGCCGTTGTAAATATGGTCGTTTGTAATAAGCGAGCCTTCATATTTTGCGACAAGGTCGTCTCCGCCCGGGAAGTCGGTGATGGGAAGAAGATATCCTGATTCCACAAACTCAAGCGGCGTTGTGTTCGGCCTGTAAAGCTCGGCGGCGTCGTCAGCCTGCGCGGCGATTTTGATTGTATCCGCCCAGCCGGTGCCATACACAGTGTATTCGAGCTCAATGCCCTTTTCCTTGCCGATTGTGTCGTTGAATCTTTGCACCTGCTCGTCACGGAGCGCTTTTTCATGCGCGTTATCGGACCAAACGCGAATCTTCTCTGTTGCCACAGGCTCCACAGTGGACGCGGCGCTTGACGCGGTGGAACTGGCCGGTGCGGACGCGTCAGGCGTGCTTGACGCCGCGGAAGAATTGTCGGATCCACCACCGCAGCCTGCAAACATGCTGAGCGCCATTGCGCCGATGAGTAAGCACGCGGAGATTTTTTTTGACATACTGACCATACGGGTATTCCTCCTAATAATTTGAGATCGTCGATTCTACTGGAAATATCTTCATGACACCGCTGAGAACCGGCGTCACTAAAGCAAAAAACGGAAAAACCACAACATGGCATTTTTGCCCAAAAGGTTTTGTCGCTATAATACCACTTTCGATAAGATATGTCAATTGTTTATGTGCATATTTACAACAAATAGGCATGGGGGTGCATATCCGGCCTGATCTACAGTTGAAAATTTAGTATAAATTGAGTGGGTTTATACCGAAAGATCAGCAAAAAGGAGCGCGGTATAACGTAAAAAAAGGCCGCTTAATTAAGCGGCCTTTCTGATATTTTGTTCTCAGTGTTAGTATTAAGTAAGGGCTATAAACATTAGTTGATAGAAAACAAATCAATATATCCTGTTGACTTTTTGGCTGACATCTATTACTGTATAGTTGTCAGCCATTAATCTGAGGAGGTGATAAAGAATTAAGAAGGCTGGACGCCCCTTTTCTGACAACCCAAAAGAGTTCCGGCTTACCATCAGGTTGGACAAACGACTTAATGATATTTTAGAACAATATGCGAAAGATCATAATTTAACTAAAAACGAAGCCGTTCGTCATGGAATTTCCGGGTTGGCGGAAAAGGAAAAATAATCGGAAGCGGCGCACTCCCACAAAGAATAGACGCCGCTCCCCAGCGCCACAATGCCTTTACGGACAAGCGGCATAAATATTATACACTGTGCCGGCTTTTCTTTCAAGGCGTTGTGAAATAACAAATAAAAGCAACACTCTTGACTTTCGGTACCAAATGCAATAGAATGTTTTTGGGACCAAAAGTAGGAGGTGGTTATCTGGCTCCCAAAAAAATGGGCAGACCAACCGACGACCCTAAGCCGCACAGTTTGCATCTGCGTTTGAGCGATAATGATTTAAAAATACTGAATGATTATTGCAAAAGAACAGGTAAAACGAGACCGGATGGGGTACGGGACGGAGATCGGAAGAGCACA
>JAITVU010000153.1 GCA_031285645.1 Oscillospiraceae bacterium
CGTTTCATGGAAGGCCGGGAGGAAGGCGCTGACCATAAAAGTATTGAAACTGCTCGCCGTATGTTGGCGGATAGTATGAAGCCGGAGCAAATCTCAAGGTATACCGGACTTCCAGTTGAGAGAATCAAGTTGCTCAGACCCCTTACTGCCCCTGATAATGCGGTTCAGATTCCCCGCCTTTAAGCGGTGTTTCCCCTGTTGACTACCGTGTTAATCCGTTGTTCCAAATCATGACGCAAGCAAGGTGACAAGGCGCCAAAGGCTCCTGTCACTTGCTTGATGGGCGCGTGTTGCCCTCGTACCCCCAAGATCGTTCTGCGTTCAGGAACGTGAGCAGCGCCCGGCTCTCCATCATGTCCAGATTTACGCGCCGGCATTTACGTGCAAACAACATATAATTTGAACATAAAAACGGCGGCGTTTTCAAAAACTGAGAATGCCGCCACTTTTTTTATAGCTTCTCTCCGGCCAGCAGCCGGGTAAAGATGACCCGCGCCGCCTTGCAGCCGTCGAACATGGGGCGAGTCTTGTCACAGCCCATGTTATATTAACCAGATCGGCACAACCAAGTTATCGCTGTTAAACGCCGTCAGCTTGTCGCTGGTACAGAGTATCGCCCCTGTACCGCGCACTAACGGCGTTTTTTCGATCACGCTGAATACTCGTGTAAGCTGTGAGGCGGGGGTAGCGGTTTTCTTAATTTCCATTGGGCAAAGCTTGCCATCGCCTTCCATTATAACGTCAATTTCTTTGGTGTCCTTGTCGCGGTAGTAATAAATAAAAGGCTCCACGCCACTGTTGTTATAGCTCTTGATAATTTCGGCTACCGTATAGTTTTCCAAAACCGCGCCGCTCATGGCGCCATTCATCAAAGTCTCGCTATCACTCCATTTAGTCAGATAAGCTACCAGGCCGGTATCATAAAAATAGAGCTTCGGTTTTGAAATTGTGCGCTTCAGCACATTGTTGGAGTACGGATGCAGATAGAAAATGATCCCTAGCGTTTCCAAAATCCCCAGCCACTCTTTGGCTTTGAGCTGGTCGATCTCAGTGCTGTCGGCAATTGTTTTGTAATTTACCTTTTGCCCCGACAGCGCGGCTGCCGCTGTGATAAATTTCATAAACCTAAGTGAATCAATTGTACCGGATATTTCTTTGACGTCCCGGTCAATATAGGTGCTGATATAGCTGCTGTACACAGCACGGCGGTCGGTAAACTGGCCGCTTGTCAACGCCGGCATACCGCCGTTAAAAATACGCTCATAGAGTTCCGGCGTGTCGATTGCCTCCACTTCTTTTGCCCTGGCCATAAGGCTGTCTATCTCCACTATAAACGGCCTTGTGGCTACGCCGCATATCTCCGCCTGCGACATCGATGACATACTGAGAAGGCACACGCGCCCCGCGAGAGACTCCTGTACGCCTTTCATCAGCTTAAACACCTGTGATCCCGTGAGCCAAAAGTCTCCGGGATTATGCCGCTCGTCAACATGGATTTTAATATATGGGAAAAGCTCCGGCGCATACTGCACTTCGTCTATAAAAACAGGCGGCTTATGAATTTGGAAAAACAGCTTGGGATCATTTTTTGCCATTTCACGCTCATTAAGATCGTCTAGCGTCACATATTCGCGCGGTGTGTTTTCTTCCTCCATCAGCTTCCTGAGCATTGTGGTCTTCCCTACCTGCCGCGGGCCGGTTAGAAGCAGCGCCGGAAACTCTGCGGACAGACGCTTGAATGTGTTTTCCATGGCTCTTTTTATGTAATTCATTGCCCATCCCGCTTTCGGCTAAAATTTAACACACTTATATTATAGACGAATTAACATATTTGTAAACCCCTTGATATAGGAATTTCTTAACGGACTTACAGTCGTTATTGCCGGCGTCTTCCCAATTGTCAACCCCGCCCGTGCTCTAACACGGACCTCCTTCAGAGCCGTGAAACGCGCCCGCTGGGTAGCGCCATTCCCGGACATACAAATCTTTCGGGTCAAACTCGCCGCGCAGCATCTGGCGCATGGCCTTCGGGTCGCCATGATAGACGCAGCTTCTGGCGTCGCCCACATATTCGTCGAGGGTCTTATATACGTTGAGCGTAAAACCGAGGCGAACTTCATCCTGACATACTTCTTCATAAAGGTGCGGAAACAACTCCCGGATTCCCGCCCATTGCTCACGTTTGCTGAAAATACACATGGCGCAGCTGCATCGGTTCCAGCCGAGAGAATAACACGGATGGGGTACGCAGCGGTGTCTTTTAATTATTTCCCAAATATCGGCTTCACTGTGGTCGATGACAAGGCGCCAATGGTGAACCAGGCGATTCCCTTTGACTGTGGCGTTACAGGATGAGAGCTCAATTTCGTTGTATTTTGAACGGTTGACGCTCTCGCCGCGGCGCTCGCCGGACACAACCAGGATTTTGACGCCTTCTTTTGTATCCTGTTGCTGACGTATTACTTTTTCATAGACTTTTGATTTTCCAACGCTTGTGCAATAGCGCCCGCTGGGCAGCGAGCCCTTCGCGGGCAATCGCAAATGATAGCCTTGTTCTTTGAGGCTGTATAGGTTTCGGATCATATTCACAAAGACTTTTTCTTTTGTGGTGCTGGAGCAGTACCTGCCGCCCGGGATCGTCGTTTTAAGCGGGAAACGGAGAAATCCGCCTTGCGTTCTCAGCCTGTAGATTGCCTGTTGCCCGGAAGTGTTGCCGGTCTTGGCCGGGATTGTGTCCGCCAAGCTGAATCTGTCTCTTATTACCGCATCGCCGACGTCGTTTTTACAGCGTCCCGTGCAAAACCGGCCCTTAGCGGACGCTCTTTTTTGCGGCATACGAAGGTGCGATGCTTGCCCCTTCAGTCCGTAAATAGCGCGGAGTACGTTGTCGCTTACTTCTTTTTTGCATTTAGGGGAACACCAGCGTCCTTTTTTGATACTGCTTTTTGCCGGAAACTTGCCAATATCACCGAGCTGCCCCAGACGATGAAGCCCCTCATTGACAGCGGAGCGGTTTTTGGGATGTTCCCCCACATATTCGAAGCGGCCGAGATCCTGCAGATCATAGGAGAGCATATCATCTAATAGTAGTTTTTCATATTCGGAACACCAGAGACGGCTTAATTCCGCGCTGTCTTCAGGCAGCCTGACGTCTCCGATTGATTCCATGATCTCACGCCGCAGGGCTTCGCTTTCTTCTTGATTCACGGATATCGGCGCCGTTACCATTTCTCCATCCTGCTCGTACTCAATGGGATAGGGAGAACCGATCCGGTAAACTTCGCCCCAAAATCCGTTGACGCGCTGAGAAACCTGAAGTCTGACCCCTTCCGCTTGGGCAAAGCTTCTAACATACGGCTTCGTCACAGGCCAGTCCATAATCCGG
>JAITVU010000167.1 GCA_031285645.1 Oscillospiraceae bacterium
CTGCTCAAACGCGCTCATGTCGGGAAAAACCTGAAATCCGGCCTGCACTTTGCAGAACCCGAGCTTGACCGCGTCGATTTCGCGCTCGAAGAGAACCTTGCCCTGGTGTAAAAGGCCCATATGATCGCATAAATCCTCAAGCTCGCGCAGATTGTGCGACGCGATGACGACGGTGACGCCGTGTTCAAGCACGCGGTCCACAAGGATTTTGCGCAGCGCGCCGCGCATGACGGGGTCGAGGCCGTCGAAGGCTTCGTCAAGCAGCAGGTATTTCGGATGGGCCGAGAGGGCCAAAATGAGCGAGGCCTGGCGCTTCATACCTTTTGAGAAGGTGTGGAGCTTTTTTTTCGGATCGATGGGAAAGCGCGCGCAAAGCGCCGAATAATCGGCGTCGCTGAAAGCCGAATAGACGCTGCCGTAAAATTTGGCCATATCGTCCATGGTGCTTTGAGGCAGGAAATACAGCTCGTCCGAAACGTGAAAAACCATATCCTTTATGACGACGTTTTCAAACGGCTTTTCGCCACAAACCAGGATTTCGCCGCCGTCAGGCCGGTAAATACCGGATATCATGCGCAGCAGCGTTGATTTCCCCGATCCGTTCGACCCCACAAGGCCATATATGGAGCCGTCCGGTATGGTGGTGTCGAAGCAGTCGAGCGCCACAAAATCGTCAAATTTTTTCGTAAGTCCCGTTGCCTGAATCATGACTGGTATCCCTCCCATAAACATCATAAACCGCGTCTATAATCTGATCCTTGCTCAGATTACACGCTTTTGCCTGCATGACGGCGGATTTTACTTTTTGGATCTGCTGTTCATGCAGTTGTTTGGTCACATCGATATCAGGGCTTATATAGCTGCCCCGGCCGGCGACGGAATAGATGATTTTATCCCTCTCAAGGTCCTGGTAGGCTTTTTGAACCGTATTGGGATTAATACCAAGCTCTCGGGCAAAATTTCGAACGCTGGGCAGCTGATCATCCGGTTTTAATTCCCCAAGCAGGACGAGTTCCCCGATTTTATTTTTAAGCTGTTCATAAATGGGAAGCCGGCTCTGCAAATCCAAACGGATCAAAACACACCCTCCTTTCACGCTAAGTGTACTAACGCATTTAATACACATCATACTGTAACAAATTAATACCGTATTGTCAAGCTTAATCAATCAATTTAACATTTTATGGATTGAATTGATGAATTTTCCAGTAGTTTAATCCTTAAATCTGGAAAATATAAAGTTGTAAAATTTTTCTTTCAGTAAGAACATTATTTGACATGTAAGGAAAGGATGACTAAAATGAAAAGACTACTGGCCCTGCTGCTGGCTGTGGTGACCATCCTGACGCTGGGAGGCGCCGCGCTCGCCGCTGACGACAACGCTGTAAGCCCCTATTGGGCCGCAGACAGCACCGATGAGAACCCGAAACTGAAACTGGATAAAAACCAGATTGTACTTGGTCTTGGCGAGACAAATCCCGTGGTTGTGCTGCCCGATACGTACCTGATCCCGGGCAAGGAATACACGTATGGGCTCTACAGGGTCGACCAGGATTATATTTCCGTCTCGCCCAACGCGGTGGCGATGACACCGATCACAGGCACGATGCTCGGTGACGCGGAACTCAGGATCCGCACGGCATCGGGCAGCACAAGCGTTGTAAAAGCGAAGCTGGATAAACGTTCCGGCACGAACGGGGATCGCAACTATACCTTTGAAATAGAGACAAAGGAAACGTACGGCACAGCGGAGACCGATGTGGAATACAACATTATACCGTATGGCGACACCGCTTTGGCGACGGGACTTAAAAACGCGAGCATTATGTTTAAAAGCGGTTATCGCGCCATGCCCGAGAGCGACATAACCGGCCTCAGCGACGGCGACTATGTCACAATAAACCGCAATACGCCGGTTATACTCAAAGAGCAGTTTGACACTTTAGCCTCAAATTACGAGTATAAAGCCGTTCCGCTCACAGATGATACGGGCATGTGGACCTTTACCACCCGCGTCACCGGCATGCAAAGCGCGAACTTTATCACAAAAAACGAGGTTTATCCGGAAATAATTGACGCGGGGCCCGATTACGATTTTGTGTTCCTGACGTTCAAAGCGGGCATTCATTTCCCCACAAACGGCGAAATGAAAATCAGCGTCAGCGATATTTCAGGGGGGGATGGGCGCAATCTCCACGCCTACCTTTACAGGGACGGCAATTTAACGCCGATCGCGTCTTCTTACGACGACACGACGGATGAGATTGTATTCCGCACCAACTACCTTGGCAGCTTTATTGTAAGTACGGGGGAGCTCGCTGAACTCGGGGAAGAGACCCCGCCTGACGAAAATATACCGGACTGGGATAATAACGAACACCCTAATCCGCCCACAGGTGTCAGCCAGTCCATGTCGGCCATGATCGCGTTGGGCATTCTATGTGTCGCCGCGTCTGTTGTCGTGGCAAAAAAGCGCAAGGCCCAATAAAAGATAACAAGGCCCAATAAATGATAAAAGGAGAGACTTTGTCTCTCCTTTTATTTTGAACCGAAGGGGCATCATACCGAATGCCGGCGCAGCAGGCAATGCGTCTGCTGCGAGAGGTTCATTTATCCGGGTTTTATATTTTTATTTGCTTCCACTTGCCGGAATAGAAGCGAAGCATGATGAGGCCGGAGCGAATGGCCTGGTCAATGACAAGGGCGATCCAGGCGCCGATAACCCCCCATCCCAGGCCAAAAATGGTTATGTAGGCGATGCCGGGACGCACCAGCAATATGGTCAGGAATGTACAGACAGCCACCGACTTTGTGTCCCCGGCGCCCCGGAGCGCGCCCGCAAGGACGAACTGGGAAGACTGCAAAGGCTGGACGACGGCGACAAGCATCATCAAAATAGAACCGGTCGCGATAATTTCGGCTTCCTTTGTGTAAAGGCCGATGATGTTCCGGCCAAAAAAGAAAAAGATTGAGGCAAGGAAGATGGAGACCAGCAAAGCGATGCGCCGTGTGCGTTTCGAATAAGCCTGCGCCATATCGGGCCGTTTTTTACCCAGGCTCTGGCCGACAAGGGAGGTGGCCGAGACCGCGAAGGCCTGGCCGTTCATAAAGGACAGCGCCTGTATGTTGAGGCAGATCTGATGTGTGGCGTAGGGAACAGTGCCGAGAGAGGCCACCATTTTTGTGTAGATGATGACGCCCGCCCGCATGATAAGCTGCTCAACCATGGCGGGAAGGCCGATTTTAACGATCGAGGACAGAGCGTCCTTCGACGGCCTGAATCCGTCACTCAAACGCAGATGCAGGTAGTTCCTGCCGCTCATGACCGCGCGGTACGCGAGCACAAAGGCGACCATTTGGCCGATGATGGTGGCAAGCGAAGCGCCCGCGACCTCCATCCGCGGAAAGCCGAAGTTGCCGTATATAAGCAGATAGTTGAAAATCACATTTATAACATTTGAGATCACATTGTAGACCATGGCGGTGCGGGAGTTGCCCGCGCCCCGCAGCGTCGCCGTGACGGTGGAGGTGAGGGCCAGAAAAACGAGGCCCAGCATCTGGATGCGCAGGTACGAGACACCGCCGGCCAATGTTTGCGGGTCCGCCGCTCCCATAAAACGGACGAGGGGCTCGGCAAAAATATAGCCTAAAACGGCGGATACTACTGAGAATGTGAGTGTCATCAACAGCGCCTGCCGGAGAAAAAGGTTGGCCTTTTCCGGATCGCCTGCGCCCTTGCTGCGCGCGACCATAGCGGTCGCGCCGACATTCATGG
>JAITVU010000361.1 GCA_031285645.1 Oscillospiraceae bacterium
AACCCATCAGGTTTTATCGATGGAACGGTCCTCCGGGTGGATATAGGCGTCAAGCGCCGTGGTATAGGTCTGCAAATCCAGAAGGCCGGGTTTGCAGTGCATGAAGTCGATGACGTTCATCACAGTATTGCGCGCGTCGTCGAAGGGGACGGCGCCCTGGCTTGTGCCGCGCAGGTAGTTGCTGGCCGTCACGGTCGGCGTGTACAGGACATACTGCGTGTCGGCGTCCGCCTCCATATGCAGGTGCGGCCCGGTGCCGCCGTATTTCCCCGTCATGCCGTACGTGCCCAGCTTTGTGTTTTTATCCACCCTTTGCCCCATTTTCACATTGATCGCGGCCAGATGGAAATACCGGATGGCAATGCTTTCGTCTTTTTGGGTTTTCCGGTTGTACGCGCCGGGATAGACGACGGCCACAACGTTGCCGCAGGCGTTGTCCCAGCCCGTCGCGGCGACGGTGCCGTTGCCGCTCGCGTATACGGTCCGGTCTTTTTGAGTGCTGATCATATCACTGCCAAAATGCCGAAACCCGAATGCTTTCTTATAGGCTTCGGTATCGATGCTGGCGGTTAATTTGGCCTTATTGATCGGCAGAATCAGTTTTTGGCTCATAAATAATCGGCTATCCGCGATGCGCGGATAAGCCGTGCACCTCGCTTTCAAGGTCCTGTTTTGTATAGGCTCCTACTTTTTGTTCTCGCCGGCTTGCTTCTTAATCTGGTTGGCGTAAACGCTCGCGCCCGCGCAAAGCACACCCTGTATAACGGCGGTGAACACCGCCGACAAGGCGTTTTGCCACGTGGCGATTTCCGATGTGGATAATGTGAATAAGACGGCCAGCACAATCCCGATAAGACCCAGTATCGCGGGAATGAAGCGGTTGTCCAAAACGCGGACTTTACGTATAAAGCCGCCGATGATATAGAGCGCGGGGACAAGCGCCAAAAGCGCGGGGTTAATATAGTCCATGAAATCGGCCATTAACAATTCCTTCTTTCTGCGTCTTAGAGCACAGCGAATTATTATGAAACGAGCGGTTTGATACCCCGCCCCCGCAGGGCGGTTCCTTGTTCCCGCTCGCCCTGTAGTGGCGCTGAAGAATCGCAGAGCGATTCTTCAAAGGGAACACAAGGAACGCTACGCGTTCCTTGAATCCGTAACCTTGATACACCGGGGCTTGCCCCGGTGAGTTTCATTCATGCCACCTGTAGCAGCGGGAATCTATAAGGGAAAAATTAAAATTTCCGCTGCATTCAAAAAAAGCAAAAAAATAACATTCCGTATGTGTCTAAAATTGCGAGGCAATTTTAAACACGCGGCAAACGCCGCGAAGCGGCCTACATAGTTAAACGACTAAAAAGCCACAGCTCAACGATCGCCCGTTAGCACATTCTGCAAAGAATACACGCGCGCTCCCGCAGGCTTTATTAAGTGGTTTGACTATACCTGCTGCATACGTCATATAGTGAACGGACTTCAAAACCGGAACGGTTTTGAAGCGTCAGGCATATGCCTGACAGCACGCTGGAAGCGTGCGCGTTCACTATGTACGGTGCGAGGCCGCTATGCGGCCACAGTCGCGCGTCAGCGCGAATGCTTCAAAAAGGACCATTTTTGAAGTTCGCTGAGTATATCCACACGATGCGTGACAGCGGGCTTTGCCCGCTGCGGTTTAAAACTGATATAGTTTAAACCTACCTATATGACTATATAATCAATACGGGGCGGTATAAAGCCGCCCCGTATATTTATCCTTCGGGGTAAAATATCTATGCGGGCGCAGCGCCGCTGTCGTTATCGACTCCGCCGGCATAGGCAGCGCCGCAGTTTTTACACACCATTTGCCCTGCCACCATGACGTGGGGCTCCATCTCGCCGCTCTTTGAGCAGACAAGAATATCGTCGCCAAAGCCGTTTTTCTGGGTGTCAGGATTCGATACGATACCGAGCGTGGCAAGCATGGAGCACACAATAGTCGCCGCCGCCATAATCATATTTTCGTTTATATTAAAGCCGAACATAATCATAATGGAGACAAACTGGGATACCAGGCTTAAAAGAACGGACGGCCGCTGGAGCCGTTTCAGGATACATCGCAACTGTTCTATTGTCATCACCTCTCCCACTGTTACAATATGCACGGACAGCATCTTTTGTTATATTAGAACCTGTTTGTATCTGGGTGTGCTTGGATTTTTGGGGATGATATTGCCGGATTTTCGGTGCGTAGCGCCATGTTTACATACACGCGCGGTGGAGTTTCCGCGGGCATGCCCGCCAACTGCCTGGGGACCGGCGGTTTTAAAATGTGTTCAATATTATCCGCATGTCTGGGGGTTTAACAATGGGGCCCCGCCTGAGCGCCCGTTGAGGCAAATTCGCCGTGGCCGCAAATCCGCCGCGCTTAAAAAGCGCGGCATACATTGCGCATTATGATGCGCAATCCACGGCGGCATGCCGCCGTGGAGATTTGCGGCGTTTGGGATTTGCGGGAAATTGACGTCATTTAATGTGCCGACCTCGATTGCACATTTCGCTGAGTATAACAGCCGCCATCGTTGTTCTTTA
The DNA here is from genome assembly GCA_031285645.1 of Oscillospiraceae bacterium. Lineage (GTDB taxonomy): Bacteria > Bacillota > Clostridia > Oscillospirales > Ruminococcaceae > WRAV01. Next base: position 2,569 of record JAITVU010000361.1, read on the forward strand.
GCCGGCAACCCCCCATGCAGCAGCCTGTCTCTTTTTTTAACAACTTGCGCACTTGGCATTAATATATTGTAAATGTTGGATATTTCCGTTGTTTTTTCAGGGGGCGGATGATACTATGAAAATATTATTACAGCCGCATTGATTTAAAACAGGTCTTTCTTTTGCAGTGCAATGACCGAATGGAAAGCCGCTTCTTGCACTAAAGCGGCTTTACTATATAGAGTAGTAAGGATGGTGGCGCATGCGGGACTGCGGTATACTTTTGCATATATCATCACTGCCGGGCAGGGGCGGATGCGGGACGATGGGCAAAGAAGCGCGGCGTTTTGTTGACTATCTCAGGGCGGCCGGTCAAAGCTGCTGGCAGGTGCTGCCTCTCACGCCGCCTGCCAAAGGCGATTCGCCGTACTCGTCATACAGCGTGTTTGCCGGCAATCCGTTTCTTATTGATCTGGGGGCGCTGCGGAACGAAAACCTCCTGCCCGAAGACGCCCTGAAGTTTCTGCCCGACGGCGCGGAGACGGCCGATTACGGCTGGTGTGAATCCGTGCATATGAAGCTGCTGCGGGAGTCGTATTTATACGCGGGCGATAAGCTGCGTCCGGCTGTGGCGCGCTTTAGTGCCCGCAACGCCTTTTGGCTGCCGGATTACGCGCTCTTTATGGCGATAAAGAGCGCGTATGGCCGCGCCGATTTGCGCAACTGGCCCGACGCTTTGCGGCTGCGGGAGAGCGACGCCATGGAAGCGGCGCAGGAGGCCTATGCGCGGGAAATCAGATTCTGGGAATATGTCCAGTATCTCTTTTTCATGCAGTGGCGCGCCCTGCGGCGCTACGCGAACGCGCGGGGTATTACGCTGATCGGCGACATGCCCATTTACGTCGCCGCGGACAGCGCCGATGTTTGGGCCAATCCCAAAGTTTTCGACCTTGACGCCGATTTGCTTCCGCGCCGGGTGTCGGGTGTTCCGCCCGATGCCTTTTCAGCCGACGGCCA
>JAITVU010000390.1 GCA_031285645.1 Oscillospiraceae bacterium
GCCCGGCTAACCTTTCGCACATCTTCTGCCACAAAATATAAGTAGTTATCGTCTACTCCAAGCCCCGTACATAGCGTCAAAAATTGCCACTCGTTGCTTGCGGGGATTTCGAGACCCAGCACCATGCTTTTCTCGCTCACGTCTCGCTCAAATATGGCTTGCTGGGTGAAATTTTCCGTGTCTATCTCAATCACGGATACCCGGATGACCGAGCCGGCGAATGTACCCACACGGTCAATATAGGCATCCGTTGTCGTCATCATGCAGTATACTTTGTTGCCGTTTCTATATAGCATAGGATGAATTTGCATATTAGACATTACTGAGAGCGGGCAGCTGAGCAGCGCCGTTACTTCGCCGGTTTTCAAATCCTCCATGAAGACCCCGCCTAATTCATGGTCGATGTAATATCGTATTTCCGCCGTTTCATAATAGGCTTCACTTGAATATGGAATCGTCCGTGTGGTATCCGTCTTGCCGCAGCCTGAAAGCATGAGCGTAAATATTAGCAGAAACGAAACGCTCACCACCGAATGCCGTTTTTTTACCGCACCCCATACATTCCTGTGCTTTTTCAGCAGAACCACTATGCAACCCACGCATAGCAGAGCTGATACTACCACGAGTATCGCCAGTTTGTAAACGCTGACTTCAAGAAATACAGGGACAATCTCACCGGTGAGAAAGTCCATCACATATTCGCTGCCGGAAAGGAAACCGTTTCCAAGTAGAAACGGCAGGGGCATAGGCGCACTATACCACTCGCCCGCCGATAAGCCCATGTACGGGAGAATTACGGTCGCCGCTGATAAGAATACCGTTGGCGCAGCTTTTCTTGTCAACACAGATACAAACAGAATAACCGCTGAAAGATAAATCGCGCCAAACCAGCGCAGCGCGCTCACAAGTAGAAATCCCCCCGTAAGCGATAGCGTTTTTTCACTTGCGCCGAAAGCAACCAAACTTTGCAGCGGATATCCTCCGTTCGGCAGACCGTATTTCACGGCGAAAAAACCGTATCGCATCCCGGCATCGGCGACGCATACTAGCGTTATCATGGCCAAGACAAGTAAGAGTTTCATCCGTGTGTTGTCCTGCCCTCGTTTTGCGGTCAGCGACAGCATCTCCATCCCACAAGTGTATTCCCCACAGAAAACCGGCGTAACCAAAAGAAGCACAAGTGCCAGAAGCGGGATATTCAGCGCATTTTCAGAAAGCAAGCTGCCCCATCCGTTCGTGTATAGAAAATAACGGTTCGCCGGGTTCTCGTGGACATGAAGATATTGGTCGTAGATGACATCAAAGCCGCGCTCATTGGCACGTTCGTCGCTCTGCTCATTCAGCCATGCTTCCTTATCGCCCGTCAAAGCGCCTTGTACATTGGCTAAAGCGTCTGAATATGCGGCTTTATGTGTTTCCATATCGGCGTTATCCGGCACGTCTGTAGCAAAAAGCACAATAAGGCTTATTGCAAAATAAAGAATAAGCGCGAAGCGCCCTATACGCATCATTTTCTTTATTTCAAAAGCAAACATAGCGCCCTCCCTTTCCGCAAGGCACGATTCCGCATTGTGCTGAAATGAATCACGGCCACCAATATACCGCCAATCAGCAGCCCCACACCAATCGCGGCGGCATAGCTGAGTACGGGGAATCCAAACATATTTATAATTTCCGTCTTTCCAAAAAGCACACGGTTCGTCAGCAATGTGGCAGGGTTTAATATTTTTGCGATGATATTACCCGAATAGGCAAATATCGAACTTAGTACAGCAAGGCCGCCTGCACCTATGCCGCCCGCGATAAACGGAACAAGTGCGTTATCCCAAAAGCGGGAAACGAGAAGTATCATCATTCCAAGCACCCATATCCCAAGTGCCTTAGTAAAAGCCGACAAAAATATATATTGCAGTAAGGTCATATTCACGGCGGAGGTGGACAGATTGGTAATGGCATACACCGGCATACCAAGACCTTCCCATGTGCCGAACGTAAGCGCAAACCCCAAAACATCCGACAAGGAGAACCACAGCGATACGCAAACCGCAAAAACGGAGGCCGCAAGGAGTTTCGCCAATGCCGTTTCCCGTCCGCCTTTCGGGCTCGTGATAAGCAAGCCCGTCATCTGCGTCTCCCTTTCGCGGACAAACACGCCAACAATGCCATAAAGCACAAGCAGAAGGGTTAAAACCGTGGAAAAATCGTAGTGAACCAAGTAATTGACCATTTCCGTATACTCAAAATTAGAGATTACTCGTCCCGCATATATGTTGTGAATCAAGGCGTTTTTACGGGCTTCATATTCGTTTCCATGTTCCCTATAGAATAAGACATTTTCTCTGGCCCGCTCAATCACGGCCTCTGCGTTTTGGCGATAGGTATAGAAATATTCCATCGGTTTCATGTAATATTTGGACAGTAGATTTGCATCGCTATAATCATTCCCGGTAATTGTGCCGGGTTGATTCATTTCTGTGGAAGCGGTTAAATCTGCTAATTTTTCTTCCAGAGGGCGATACAGCGCGAGGATTCGCTCTATGCTCTCGTTTGTCATCGTACCCTTTACATCGGGATACAGCGTCCAGTAGGCGGTATGCCAGTCCATAAATTCCGAACTCGCGGAAACGGTGTTTTCAGGAGCGAGATAGGAATAGCTTTGGTATACGCTATGTATCTTTAGCAGATTTATCATGCTGAACAGAATCAGTGCGATAAAGATTCCTCTTTTCCCAATCAGCTTTTTTAGTTCAAATCCGAATAATCTCATACGCGGTTTCCTTCAAGGCTGTATAAGAATACGTCCTCTAAACTTGGCACAGCCTCCATCGCATCGGGGGAAGGGCGTTCGTTCGCCAGTACGCGCAGGCAAACGCCGTTTTCCACCCGCTGCATATTGCTGATGGGATGCCCTAAAAACTGCTCATGCGATTCGCCGTCCTGTGCCATGACCGTCCAGACCTTGCCCGAAAGCTGCCCGGCAAGTGCGGCGGGGCTGTCCTGACGAAGCAGGCGGCCTTCTTTGACTATAATGACTTCGCGGGCAATGCACTCTACATCCGGCACGATATGGGTAGCCAATAAAACAATTCTTCCCTCGGAGAACTGAGTAATGAGATTACGAAAGCGGATGCGCTCGTGGGGGTCAAGTCCTGCGGTAGGCTCGTCAAGTATCAATATTTCAGGGTCGCCGAGCATCGCCTGAACAATCCCCACCCGCTGGCGCATACCGCCGGACAGTGCGCCGATTCGTTTATCTGCGGCGTCCGCAAGGTTCACAATCTCCAAAAGTTCCGAAGCGCGTCCTTTTCCTTTAGCCGCCGATATCCCTTTAAGCGCGGACATATAAGCCAAAAACTCGCGTACTGTGAAATCCTTATAGAACAGAGGGTATTGCGGCATATATCCGATTTTGGCGAGAAACTCCCGTCCGAGTGTGTCTGCGCGCTTTCCGTCCACCAATACCTCGCCGCCGTCTTTTTTCAGAATGCCCACAAGGATATTTATGAGTGTTGTTTTCCCCGCGCCGTTGGCTCCGAGCAGTCCGTAAACGCTCCCGGTCAACTCTGCGGTAAAATCCCGAAGCGCGTACTTGCGCCCGTACCGTTTTGAAAGGTTCTGAAACTCAATTTTCATGCCGAAATACCCCCTGCCGATAGCTTAATAATTGAATGTTGTGACACCCGTATTGATATCATCCTGCCTTGTGCCCGTAAGCACAATACAGGTTCTGCTGTCTTCCAGAAGCAGGATTACAGGCGTACGCGCAAGCTGAAATTCGTCGAAATTACCGAGTGTTTCCGTTTTCATCAAGTTACCGTTGTTGTCGTAGACACGCACGACTAGCTCGCTGCCACCGAGCGCGGCGGTGGCAAACGCGCCGCCTTTGTCAGAAACATACACACCGTCTTTGCCCTCACCGCCGTATGAAAGAGGATAAATCGTTTCTTTTCCGCTATTTAAGTCCACCGTCAACAATTTGCCATCTGCTTTTGTAAAGTTTTCCGGCAGAAACAGTTTGCCGCCCCGAACGAAAAGTTCCTCTCCGATACTATAGCCGGACGGCTTTTTGAAAGTCAGCCCGCTTCCGTCTGTGGCGAGCGTACCGTAAAGCGTTTCGGATTGAACACCCTGTGCAACAGGCAAAGCCCAACCGCCGCCGAGGAACGCAATGTGGCTGTTATCGGTAAACGAAATACGCTCCATGCCGACGAGTTCCAACCCATCCGCCTGTACCCCTGCCGCACAATCAACAATTCGGGTGGTTGTTTCGCTTGCGATGTCATGGCTATATAATCCGTCAAATGTGGATAACGCCAAGGTGTTTCCGTCTTCCGAAATATCGGCACACAAAACCATATCGCCCTCTGCGATAAGCTTTGATAATTCAATACGGTTTATCTCTTTCCATGAAGTGTCGTA
>JAITVU010000426.1 GCA_031285645.1 Oscillospiraceae bacterium
AAGTGCCCCTGCGTTTTGCGTTCATCCCAGCTCATATGATAGGGCTTCCCGCGCCGGGAGGCGTTCATGATTAAACGCATATCATGCGCAGCCGCCTCATTCACTTTATATACAAGCGATTCAGGATCGGTCGCGTCAAAAAACTGCTCATGCGGGCCGCTTTTCTCGTAACTGCGCGGGGCGCGCGTCCTTGCCACCCAGGCGGGCGGGAGCTGGTCGAGCTTGCAGTAATTCGTGATATCGCGGTACCCTTCCGGCCAAAGCCCATCTGCAGGGATAAACCGCCGGAGACTGTTGATTTCCGGAACCGTGGTGCGGATATCCTCGGTAAACAGGGTTGCGTATGCCTCACCGGGCAGGAAGGAACGGGAGGCGCGGGAACCGTGATTATCGCCGAAGGAGGCTTGGTTGGCATATTCCCCGCCGGAAGGGCAGCTTGTGTGATAATAGCGGCACGGATCCATTGCGGCGCATATATCCTTGAAGCCATAGTACAGAATATCGTGACCGATCCTGTCCGTCTCATCGCGGTGCGCCAGATCGCTCGTATACAGCTGTTCATTGCCGCCGCACCACAGCAAGATTGACGCGTGGTGCTTGAGGCGCCTGATCTGCTGCACCGCTTCATGGGTAATCAACTCGATATGCTCCGTGGTATCCGGCATATAAGCGCCGCCAGTAAAGAAATCCTGCCACAGCAGGAAGCCGCGCCTGTCGGCTTCCTCATAAAATTCGTCGTGATACGGCTGACTGGGCCCCCACATACGCAGGGTGTTCATGTTCGCCTGCTCGGCGTAATCCAGAAGATTCTTGCCCCGTTCCGGTATCCAGCGGTGTGACGGCCCCCACATCGGCGTGATATCCGCGCCCCAGAGCTTGACAATCTTCCCGTTCACACGGAATTTCATGTCGCCGACCAGCTCAATATGGCGTATGCCAAGGGTTTTGGACTGTGTGTCCAGCGGCAGACCATTTTTACTGATGGACGCCTTGAGCGTATACAGCGGCTGCCTGCCATAATTACGCGGCCACCAGAGCTCTGGGTTATGCACGCTCAGCTTGAAGACAGCTTCCATTTTATCACCGGATTTGCGCCAAGCCGTGCTCTGAACCGGCGGCGCAAGCGTCCCGTCCGGGCTCTCCAGCTGTACCTCAGCAATAACATCCGATACGACCGGGCATTCCAGGCGGACACTGATATCGGCGCGGGTGTTGTTTTGATTAAAACGGACGTCGACATCGACATATTCTATTTCGCATTCCGATACCACCAGCCGCACATCGTCGTAAAGCCCGATCGGGGTGAAATACGGGACAAAACCCGCGTAGGGGGAAAAATCCTCGGGTGCTTTGCGCAGGAGGGCGCGAGCGTTAATTTTGCCCGCGTAACGCTCCGGAAGGCTCTCCCCATAGAAATCGATCATTTTGTACGGGGAGTGCACATAGATCAGCAGGTCGTTTTCGTCCAGTATGTATTCAGTGATGTCAACACGGGATTTCAGGTACATGGACTGATGATAGTGCAATATCTTGCCGTTTAAAACGATATGGGCAACCGCGTCGATCCCGTCGAACTCCAGAAAAACGCGACCCGGCTCAGCGGGGCGGCTGAACGCAGTGCGGAACGCCCAGTCCCTTTCGGCAACCCATGCGCATTTTTTATCCGGGTCTGCGCCAGTCTCCAGCACGGTTTTGTCGAGCCGGTCATAGACCCATAAAACCTCCTGCGCCGTGTTCGGCATATCTGTCCGCAGCCATGTTTCATCAAGCGTTTCAGATAAAATCGACGCGAAGGCTTCCTCCCCGGGTTCCGCCGGGAACGCGTAATCCTTGATGTACCACCCTGTTGATAACACTCGGATCTCTTTCATATTGATCTCTCCTCGCCGATTTGTTGTTTGGGAAAGGGGCGGGGCGTGTAGCGGGCTGCCGGGGTATGGCGTTCCCGTTTTTCGGGAGCGCAAAGACCTGATAACTACGTAATGCGCCGTACTGCCATAACTAACAGGTGTTTTTGCACTTGGCAAAATAAGAACCGCCCATCACATCGTTAGTGCAGGCGGTTCTTTTCGAGATTATTTGTATGCATGGATAGATATTTTGCAGACTTTCATGTCTTCGCTACAAATTTGCTACAAAAGTCGGTGTTTCAATTTTTGGCTGTACCATGTGTCCACTAAAGCCGGCATTGGGAATGTGGCCTGATTATGCGGAATTCATAGCATTTGATAGACAAAGGCGGCATCGCACAAAATTTGCTTTGCGCGATTGCCAAGGTGGAGGTAGCGAGTTCGAGCCTCGTAATCCGCTTTCACCTAAAATTCCTCACAGCCATGCGGTTTGTGGGGGATTTTTCTTTTGGCAAGGTGGCGCTTTCGGTAGATCAATTCCCGTCCGTTCTACTATTTTTCTACTCGATTTTGCTTTAACTAAGTAAAGTCTGGCTGTTCTGGCCTTCGTTCTACTGTTTTTCTACTCAGACATCGGATATAGCGCTTAGCAATGCGGTTTTGGGAACGCTCAACGTGCTGCCGACCGACTTTGCCATGCTCTCTTTGGACTTGAACAGTAAGTGTGCATACACTTCTGTGGAGCGGACGCTGGCGTGCCCGAGCCATTCCTGCACTTCCTTGAGGGAGTATCCGTCGTTGATCAGCAGGCTTGCTGATGAATGCCGAAGCTGGTGGAAAGTAAGCGGCGGAAGGTCATACTTTTCGATCAACTCCTTGAATCGGTGCGTGACGTAATCGGGGCTGACTAAGCGCCCATCATCCCATTTGCATACCGCATCGTTTCGGACATAGGATTTTTTGAGCATGGCCTGCATCTGTTTCTGCTGGCGCTGGAGGTTTTTGAGATAAACCGCTACCTCGGGGAGCAGCGGCATTGACCGCAGGCTGCTCTTGGATTTGACTGTATCTTCATAGACGACCCCGGCGTTCGTCTTGATAGCGGTGCGCCGGATTGTCACCTTGTTCCGCCGGAAGTCAATCGCCGACCATTCGAGTCCCAGTGCCTCTTCCCGGCGCATTCCATAGTATGCCGCCAGGATGACCGGAGCAACAATCTGGTTCCCCTCGTCTGCGATTTTGTCAATCAAGTCCACGAGCTGCTCCGGCTCATAAAAGCGGATGACTGGGTCGGGAGATTTTCCAAGCCGTATGCCGGACGCCGGGTTGTGATCTATCAACTTCAACGGCAATATTGCATATTGCAGGGCTTGGTTAATAACCGTCCG
>JAITVU010000008.1 GCA_031285645.1 Oscillospiraceae bacterium
ATTCCGCTTATTTATTCCCGACGCTATAAGGCCGCACGACTGATAAATAAGAAAATTTTAGCAAACAAAAGCACTAAAGTCAAATCAATTCTCTGTGACCGTCAGCCAAACACAGCGCAGATTAATGGCGACGGCAGTCCGGTAAAACCATTGGTGCGCGCGCTGTACTCAACATCCGCGCACCCTTTCCGGTATTTTAATTATTCAACTGAAATCCAGATATAAACATATGTTTACTTTTTTAAGCAGGTGTGGTATAATGCGCTTGTAGTAAAACAAGTTAAAACAGGCACACTGTTTTTAACCCTGCCTGTCGGCAGGGTGCCGCGAAGCGGCTTGTTCGTTCCTCATAGTCAACCGCCACGCCATAATGCCATAATGCCACAAAAGGACTGATTTACATGGAAATGATGACCAAACTTACAATCCTCGCCGACGGCGCTAAATACGATGTCGCCTGCACATCTTCCGGCATTGACCGCGCCGGGAAAAAGGGCTTTCTGGGCAGCACGCTCGGGGCGGGCATCTGCCACTCCTTCGCCGCGGACGGGCGATGCATCAGCCTGCTTAAAGTGCTGCAGACCAATTACTGCGTCTATGACTGCCAGTACTGCGTCAGCCGCCGCTCGAACGACGTGCCCCGCGCCGCGTTCAGCCCGCGCGAGCTCGCTGAGCTGACCATCAATTTCTACAGGCGCAATTACATTGAGGGGCTCTTCCTGAGCAGCGGCGTTCTCCGCGACGCCGACTACACCATGGAGCAAATGAGCAAAACCCTGCACATCCTGCGCGACGAATTTCAGTTTCGCGGCTATATCCACGCCAAGACCATCCCCGGGGCCTCCCCCGAGCTCGTCTCTGAGATCGGCATGCTCGCTGACCGCATCAGCGTGAATTTAGAGCTGCCCAGCGAGCAAAGCCTGAACCTCCTCGCCCCTGACAAGCCGCGGGGCGCTATTTTCAAACCCATGGGGCAGATCCGGGACGGCATCAGGGCCAATACGCGCGATATGACTGTTTACAGGCACGCGCCCGCTTTCGCGCCCGCCGGGCAAAGCACGCAGATGATTATCGGCGCGACGCCGGACACCGATTATCAAATTGTGCGTCTGGCGCAAAGCCTCTATAAAAAATACGCACTCAGGCGCGTCTTCTATTCCGGCTATATTCCCATCGGAACCAATGCCTTGCTGCCGCAAAACCAGCCCGTGCCGATGCTGCGCGAGCACAGGCTTTACCAGGCCGACTTCCTGATGCGCTGCTACGGATTCGGCGCCGACGAAATCCTCAGTGAGCAGGCCCCGCACCTCGACCCGCTCCTGGATCCCAAGTGCAACTGGGCGCTGCACAACCTGCACTTCTTTCCTGTAGAAATCAACAAGGCCGGGATGGAGGAACTTTTGCGCGTGCCCGGCATCGGGCCGAAGGGCGCAGAGAAAATTGTCGCGGCCAGGCGTTTGGCGAGCCTTAATTTTGACCACCTCAAAAAGCTCAACATCGTACTCAAAAGGGCCGTTTACTTCATCACCTGTTCGGGCAAATACATGCCGGGCATGCGCTTCGAACCGGGTTTTATCTACAACAACCTCATCGCCGACACAAGGCGCAATCCCGGCGCGCTGCCCTTCGCCCCCGCCGGGGAGCAGCTATCGCTTTTCCCGGCACAGTCCTTTTACGGCCCCGGGGGCGCGCCGCTGCTGCCGGATCACGGCCGGGGCGCGTAAAACGGTCGTTCAAAGGCAGCGTCCATAACCATCGGCAAGAGACTCGCCCGCCCACGGTGGACACTGTCCGCGGGGTTTGCGCATATGCCGTCAAAACCGTAATGCCTTCTCCGTGGCTTTTCTTGTCCCGCCCGTCCGCGCGAGACGCCGGAAAAGCGGTACGGATTCATGGCCCTATTTAACAACAGAAAAGTGGGGAATTATGGAACGCTCAACCATCGCCTATATTTATGACGGCAGCTTTGAAGGCCTTTTATCCGCCGTTTTCACGGCTTTTGAACGACGCGAACAGCCCTATATTATCGCGCAGGAAGAAAACCTTCAGGTGATCTTCGGCCAGGAGGTTGTGCGGGTGCGGACCGATCCCGTCCTTGCCGGGCGCGTGACGGACGGCGTGCGCAAAAAAATGGGTGCCGACGCGTACGGCCAAATCTGGACGGCCTTTCTTTCCTGCGACGCGGACAGGGCTACCAAAATATACCGCTATATCCGCGTGGGCATGAAGATCGGGCGGGCTGTCACATCGTATCTCTCCAATGAGGATGTGCTCGCCGTCGTCAACATCTGCAAATATGTCGGCGGCGAAGCGCACCTTCTTAAAGGCTTTGTCCGCTTCACCAAAATGGACAACGGCGTTTACTACGCCAAAATTACGCCCAACAACAATGTCATCCCCGTGTTAATGCCGCATTTTTCGGATCGCTACACCGATCAGCCCTTTTTGATTCACGATCCCGGCCATCAGCTTGTCGGCGCCTATGACCTCAAGGAGTGGTATCTGATTGAAACGGATCATATTGATTTGCCGGGCATGGCGGCGGACGAGGCGGATTGGAAGCGTTTGTGGAAGCGGTTTTACAACGCTATCGCCATCGCCGAACGCACAAATCACAAACTGCGCATGAACCATATGCCCAAGCGCTACTGGCCGAACATAGACGAAATGAGGTGACATCATACACAGCGAATGTAAAAAGCATTTTGCTATTCTTTATGTTTTTTGCAAGGCGCTGCTGTGCAGCAAGGCTTGTCGCTCATGCCGCGACGGGCTTGTTGCTTCAGCGACGAGACAAGGCGCTGCTGTGCAGCCAGGCTTGTCGCTTATGCCGCGACGGGCAGTTCCTTTGTCTCGTCACAAAGGAACCAAAAGACGCCGGGAGGGGCCGCCTCCCGGACCCGCCCGGATATGGATAACCGGAAGAATTAAAGAGTTTGGTACGGACGACGTTGGATGGGTCCTACCGCGCGCGTATAGTTGCACAGCGGGCATTGAAACGACGCGCTGCGGCGCGTCAACTTTCCTACCGCGCCCGCAGAATAGAGAAAAGACCTTATTAAAATGCGGGCGCTTTCGAATGCGCGCGGGGTGGCGCTCTAAAACAGGTCATGCGCTTGAGCGCCATAATGCTGACAAACGAGTCCCATAATAGAACAAGTTCAAAACAGGCATCCCGTTTTAAAACTCTGCTCAGACGTCATAATAAACCAATCAGAATTTTGACACTTGAAACGCCGGGTTCCGGTGTTTTTTTTATGACATAGCCTGACTTAATGCGCTTTTACAGCGCATTTAATTGACTGGAACATAAAAAAATGCTATAATTAAAGAACAAATGTTTATATGCGATATCATTTTAAGGGAGGTTTCACAGTGAGTACGAGTGTTCACAATCTGAGCACATTAATCGATAAACCGGAATATCTTTATATTCCACCTGTATATGAAGAAAGCACCGCGACTATTTCCTGGAAAAACAGTCCCGGCGTGGATTATTATGAGCTTGACACTGTTTTCGACGAAACGTTTGAAGCGGCCGAACACGGCAAAACCTGGGCCGATATGGAACTCGGCGATTATGACTGGATACGGCTTCAGACCCTTGGGCCTGCCGGCGACGGCCTGACCTGGAGCGCAATCGAGGGGCTTGACGCCCAGGGCCTTATGTGGCGCAATCTTGAATTCATGGATCGGCGCTGGGGCGATTGGGATAACGACCCCAACACAACCTGGGCCTGGCTGCAGACGCATCCCTGTGTTTTTACCGTCTACGCGGGTCCGGGCCGTGACGTCGCAGCCCCGGACCAGGGGCTGCCGTGGCAGGAACTGGACGGCCGGGGACACACATGGAGCGCCATCGCCCTTGCCGGACCGAATGGCGACGGCCGGACCTGGCAAGAGTTTGAATTCCTGCAGCGCGTCGGCCTGACATGGGGCCAGCTGGACAGCGATACCCTTTCGTGGACACAGTTTGAGCAGCGCTACGCCGCGTGGTCGGCGCTGGAGGAGGAGCGCGCACGCGGCCTGACATGGGGCGGCCTTGACGCGCGCCGCCTGATGTGGGCCGAAATCGGCGCTCTGAGCGGCGACGGCCTGACATGGGCCGCGCTTGAGCACCTGCCCGCGGATGACGAGACCCAGCGCGGGTGCGATACAACCATCCCGCTCTATACAAAGAAATCCATGTTCCGCCTGCGCGCGTTCGACAACGCCGGGAACGCGACGGACTATATCACATCGCAGTTTATTCACCATCTGCCCAGAAGCCTTAAGAAGGAGACGCCGCCCTGCCTGCATATTCCCGAAATCAGGGAAGGCCGGACGGCCAGGCTGATCTGGGGTGAGCTGTACGGCGCATCCCATTACATTCTGGAGCGCAGCCTCGACGGCGCGGCGTTCACGGTCCTTTACGACGGTACCGGGAATAAGGTCGCGGCGGGAGCGGGCTATACGTGCGATGTATACGATATGCGCCCGCCCCACTTTGTCCAGCACTTCGCTTTTGACGACACCGTTCCGTACAACAAAAAACGCGTCGTTTACAGGCTGAAGGCGTATAACACGACAGACGCGTCGCGGTACCGGACCAGTGCTGAAATTAAAATTATTCCCGTCTTTGAGCGCTCAGATACTTACGCCTTTCCCGTTTCAAAAGACGCTTTCTACACCGTTATGCTGGCCGGTTCGGACGTTCCGTCATTCGCGCACGTGTACATGGCTGTTGTGGACAGGGCGGGGCTTTTGACCCTTGAGGACGCCGCCGCGCATTGTGACGGCGTTCAGCTCGCGCCCGGCGACTACAAAGAGGCGAAACTGCGCATCCTGCCCGCCTCCGCAGGCGCTCTGTCCTTTGAATCCATGATTTCCGTTCCCGCCGGATTCAAACGCGACGGCATGGTGACACTGCTGAAATTCAAAGCGCGTAACAGCGGCACGGCGCAACTGGTCCTCTCATAGAGCCGTTAATATCTCCCGGGCAGCCGCCCGGGAGATTCGCGTTTTATAGCTGTTTACGCCATATTCACGCGAAGCGTGACAGCGGGCAAAACCCGCTGTGGTTTAAAACTGTATAGTTTTAAATCTATATGACTGTATATTCAAGCAACATTGAAAGAACGGATGGAATGCGGTATAATAAAAATTCCCATAATATATGTATATTATAGCTGTATAGGTTTAAAATTGTGTCGCAATTTTAAATACGCGGCAGACACCGCGAGCCGTAAAGGACTGGTGACTTGAAAAAGCTTCTGATATGGACTGTATGTATGTTCTTATTCCTGCCGGCCTGCGCAAACAGGGGCAGTGAAAATAATCCGGTTTTCAGGACGCAGGACGGCTTACTGGGCACCGTCATCAATGTGTCCGTCTATGAAAACGTCAAGGAGCAGGTGCTGACGGATATGGTCGCGCGTGTGCGCGATATCGACGCCATGATGGCCTCGCGGTCGGCACTGAGCGATCTGAGCGCGCTCAATAACAGCAGTGGCGAGGCGTTCACGCCGCCCCGGGCGCTCTATGATGTTATCGCGGCGGGACTGGACTGGTCGGCGCGCTCAAACGGCGCTTTTGACATCACAATCGGCCCCCTTGTCACGCTTTGGGATATCGGCGGGACGCCGAAAGTGCCTGATCAGGATCGCGTTGACGCCGCAAAAGCGCTTGTTGATTATAAAAAGGTTGAAATGGACCCGCAGGGCCCTTCCGTGCGCCTTCAGCCGGGCACGCGGATTGATCTGGGCGGCATCGCGAAGGGCTATGCCTGCGACGAGGCGGCCGCAATGCTGCGGGATGCCGGCGTCGGCCACGCCATCCTGGATTTTGGCGGCAACATCTATACAATCGGGGCAAAGCCTTCCGGCGCGCTGTGGAAAATCGCGATCAAAACCCCTGTCATCGGCGAGCAGGGCTATATCGGCCTGCTGCAGGTATCGGATGCCGCCGTTGTCACATCCGGCCCCTATGAGCGCTATTTTGAGCAGGACGGCGCACTGTTTCACCATATCCTTGACCCCGATACGGGCTATCCCGCGCAGAGCGGCCTTTTATCCGTCACCATCGTCTGCGACAGCGCCATGCAGGCGGATGCGCTTTCCACAGCCTGTTTTGTGATGGGCGCTGAAAAAGGGCTTGGCTTTTTATCCGGGATTGAGGGCGCCGAAGCGGTCTTTGTGCTCGACGATTTCAGCGTACGCGTCACAAAGGGGCTGACAGGGTGCTTTCAGCTTCTTGATGAGCGCTTTGATCTGTATGAGGCCGACTTTACATAAAACGGCAAAAAAAGAATCTGTATTCACCATGCCGGAAATAAATGTCCCCGCTGTGAGCGGCGCGGTATGACCCCCTTGGTTCATTATAACCGGACCGCTTCCCAATGCGGCTCAAACAGGACGGTTACACATATGTTGAAAAAAGCGGATTTGCTGATCATAGGCGCGGTTTTGGCCGCCGCGACCCTCTTTTTTGTGGGATTCCGGCTGCTCAGCGGCGGCGGCGCCCAAAAACAGGCCGCTGTTTACATCGACGGCGAACTGGCTTACACGCTGCCGCTCCCCGATAAAGAGCAGCTTTTTTACATCACAACCGAGACAGGCTACAATATTCTGTT
>JAITVU010000030.1 GCA_031285645.1 Oscillospiraceae bacterium
GGTATAAATCCTCGGCCGAGAGCTTCTCATGCGTTGCCGGATTTAAGAACGGCGCATGATCCTCGGGCATATCGGCCCTGAGGTTATACCACTGTTTCGGCAGCATCTCCTCGGGTAGATTCAGTCTGTAGGGAATGTTCTTCGCCATGTTAAGTCCTCCTGTTTGACGGCTGCCGGTCCGTCGATTATTTTTTACACAAAACAAAAAAGCCCCTGTCCCAATAATATGGGACAAAAGCTTACGCTTCTGCGGTGCCACCCAATTTGACGCAATGCGCCCACTCGTCCGTACCGACATACGGCCCCCTTTATAACGGGCGGAGTTCCCGTCAGGCACTAATCTGCAAGGTTTAATTCCGGCATTTCGTCCTGCCCTCGCGAGTCCATTCAGCTTAATCCACCTACCGCATTCCACCAACAGCGGCTCTCTGTAAGGCACTGATTCAAACTTACTCTTCTCGGTCAACGGTTTAAGTTTGGATTGATACATAGTATACAGCGTCAACATGTTTTTGTCAATAGAGTGAAATCAATTTTATGAAATACATTGTATGCGGACCTTCCTTCCCGCCTGTCAATAGATGGATATTGCTTTAATTATCCACCGTGAAGTTAAACCGGCTGCGCAATATGTAACGCGGTTTATTCCGGCACGCCGCCAAAATAATCCATTAACATATGATAATTCCCGGTGCTGGCCCAATACCAATTGTCCGCGTCGCGCCCGTTAATCGCGATGTAGCCGCCGTTATGTTTTCCCGATAAAACCGAGTAACATTGGTGTACGCCATCACGCACGGCCTGAATTTCAACATATGAGCCACCCATAAGCGGGCCGCTGTCATAATCACTCAATTCAAAGGCGTCCGCAACTGCAAGAATTTCGGCCACCTCTTCGCTATCCTCGATCAGAAGCGTTTCCGTTTCGCCGTAATTATAGACATAGACAAGGCGGATTGTGCCGTCCGGCGGCGGATCTTCATAGTATTCAAAAACCATGGCATGATCGGACGGCATAGGTTGCGGTTCCCCGTCGGGATCCGCCTGGGCCGCTTCTTCCGCCGCAGCCCAGGCCTCGGACTGCCTGTAAACCGGCAGCCCCGGGTATGGTGTGGCCTCCGCCGGCGGCTCATCCATCTCCCGGGGTTCATAAGTATCCGGCGGCGCCTCCTGACCTGTCACTGACTGATCGTGTTCGCTTAACCCCGCATTAGCCTGGCCGCACGCTTGCAGTGCAAGACTTATACAAATTAGAACGCCCAACAGCATAATCCTTTTCATTCTTTCACTTCCCTTTACATTTTTCAAATGATGTAGGACGGTTTACTGTATGTTTCCGGCGAACATCATGCCCTCTATTTTGTCAATGTGGTATTTGGTGTTGGCCGCGAAAATATTGTTGATAAAGACAACGTCGTCAATACCGTTTTCCCTGACGTAATCAATCAGGTTGAGCTCGAAATACCGTTGATCCACAACGTGGACTTCCTCATAATGGGAAATCAGGTAAGGCGCGAAGGCGTTGCCAAACGACTCCTTTACCACAAGGGCTTTATGGCCGTTTTTATTCTCGGTGCTGACCTTTACAAGCGGAAAATCACCGTGAAAAAAAACGGAATAGGAGTTGACGCCCTTGGCGTAATGCGCCCAGACACTGTGATCAATCGGCGTTTGGGGCGCGCCCTTATCATAGCGCACAGCCGTACAGTCCATCGGCGTCACATAATAATCCACATAGTCCTCACCCAGCTTCGCGTCGTTTGTGTGAGCATACATGGTACCCTTGAACTCGGTGATGGTATGTTTTTCAAAGTCGGACAGGGCAAGCGGTTCAAGGCCCGCCGCCTGCGCGTACGCGCCGTAGGCATAGTAAGCGCCGAGCGCTGTCCAGTGATGATCGGCGTTGAAATATAGATATTCGTCCCGATGCTTTGCAATGGCTGTAAAGGCGTCGACACCGACAACACCGTTTGTCAGCATCTCATAAATATGGTCTATATTCGGTTTTTGAGGCGCCGTAACGCCGCGGTACCGCTCGGGCAGCGAGAACTCAATGGCAGTCGGAATCACGATGTTAAAGACCCTGACCTCGTCGCCCCAGGCTTTCTGATACGCACTGATAACCCCGGCGTACCGTTCCGACATGGCGTCGCTGCCGCCGAACATGGACATGGCTTTATCCTTGTATACAAAGACAGCGCCGAGCTGCTCGCCCGTCGCGCCGTCGTCCTCGGCCACCCAATTGAGGGGCTTCTCGGGCTCTTCTTCCACCTGGGATTGTGATTGCGCGGGCGTGTCGGGTCCGGACTGCCGAACCGCCGTGTCCGCCGGGTTATCGGCGGGCTTCACCGGCTTTGCCTGCGCCTGCGCGGGTGCCTCTTCAGGCTCTTTAACAGGGGTTCCATGAATACGCACGCCGTCGAAGCGCACACCGCGCCATTCATCCAGCCACGCCGCAAAGGAAACGAACTTGTCCCGCAATGGAAACGTATCCGCATAGTGGAATTCCAAATCCTTTGTATAGCGGCCCTGTGCCAGTGCTGCAAGCGAGAACTCAGGTAATTTGGCCAGCTCACGCTTTTCGAGTTCTGAATACGTCTGCTTGGGCAGCACAAGCGATAAAATCCCCATAAGGAACAGCGCCCCCAAAAAACTGGCGACGTGGATTGTGCGGGCCGTGCGCAGCGCGCCCCGCCTTTCCTTTTGAGCGCGGCGAACCCCCGACGTCCCGATTCTCCGCCTGACTGTACTCTCTCTCACTGGCATATGGGGATATCCTTTCATCAAAACCACTGACATGATGGCCTGGTATTCTTATATGGATATAAAACGATGCAAATCAGCGGGATAACATAAACTTGCAACGGTTCCAAACGCCGCAAACCCCCATGGCGATTTACCGCCATGGCATTGCGCATGCAAGCATGCGCAATGGGGCCGCGCTTTGAAAAGCGCGGCGGATTTGCGGCTCCGGACGAATCGGCCTTCAAGAATCCCAAAAGATCAATTCTTGATTGACCTTAGCAATTCCAATGAATATATTAGAAATATTGGATATTGGAATCGCATTCCATAATGACAGAAAATCGCTCTCCAACTCCTCACTGTCATTGTTCTAGTTTATTCAGTTTATTTCTAGTACATGCTTCTTCAAAATCAAAACCGTATATTTAGAACTTAAAATACAGAAAAGGATTATAGCTCTCGCCCACAAGCATCGCCGTGCAAACACCGAGCATAATAAGGCAGGCGGCGGACTGCGCGTACGTCAGCGCCGCGGCGCCGCCGGGCACGGCCGAACGGTAAAGCCTTGTTTTAATGGCTGGCAGCAGCGGCGCGCAAAATGCCAGCGCCAGCAAAAGCCAGAAAATATTGTTCATTAAAACAAAGCCCAGCTCCGCATCCCAAAGCGGTCGCGCCGCCATGCCGAACATCGTGGACAGCATGGTCCCGAGCCGTCCCATATCTTCGAAATAAAAAAACGTCCAACCCACAAGCGTGACGGTAATCAGGTAGAGATGGGAGAAAAAAGCGGGGACCTTCGCAAGCAGTTTCCCAAAGAACAAGCGTTCCAGTGCGATAAAAACGCCGTAATAAAGTCCCCAAAGAACATAATTCCAACTGGCTCCGTGCCACAGGCCTGTGGCGAACCAGACAATAAAAAGGTTGACGTACACATGCCTGCGGTTTCCGCCCAGCGGAATATACAGATAATCCCTGAAAAAACTGCTGAGCGATATATGCCACCGCCGCCAAAAATCCGTGACGGATTTCGCCGCGTAAGGATAGCGGAAATTTTCGTAGTAATGGCAGCCAAACATGCGCCCAAGCCCAAGAGCCATATCCGAGTAACCGGAAAAGTCATAGTAAAGCTGAATGGAAAACATGAGGATGCCGAACCACGCGCCGCCGACAGAGAGCGCGGCGAGGTCGCCGCCCAGATACTGGCCCACCAGCTTGCCCGCGTAATTGGCCACAAGCACCTTTTTGACAAGACCCACGCAGAACCTCGAAATGCCCTCGCTCATCCCCTCGGGATCAGGCGCTTCTGCGCCTATTTCATGCTCAACCTCGCTGTAGCGCACAATGGGTCCCGCCACAAGGCGGTGATACAGTGAAACAAAGAGCAGGAACGTCATATAGCTGTGCTGGGCGCGCACTTTTTTTCTATACACATCGATGGAGTACGATATCGTCTGAAATGTGTAAAAGGAGATGCCGATCGGCAGCCCGAACGCCGGCACCGGCAAAGCAAGGCCAAATAGGGCGTTGATGTTTTCCACAAAAAAACCGCTGTATTTAAATATGCCCAGAAGACCGAGGTTGAGCACCAGCGACGAGACGACGCCAAGCACCGCAATCTTTTTTCCCTCAAAACGCTCGATAAAGAGTCCGTGGAAATAGTCGATTGTGCCGCTGAATAAAAGCAAGATAATCCACACGGGTTCACCCCAGGCATAAAAAAAGAGCGAGAAGAGTATCAAAACGACGTTGCGGAACACCTGCTTGCGCGTGGCGAAATAAAGAAGAAAATTGGCGGGCAAAAACAGATAGAGAAATATCAGGTTGGCGAAAACCATAGTGGTCATAATCCCCTTCTGCCGGGACACAGGGGGTCAATACTGAATACAGTTAAAAACATCTCATCAATCACCGCTCAGTACATGTTTTTTTAACACCGCCTGATTTTCAGGTTTTTATTCAGTATAAAACCGCTCCCGGAATTTGTCGAAATATCTTTCTTATTATATACCTTTTTCGCTGAATTAAGAAGACCGTATTCTGCCAATGCAGGCAATATTTTTTCATTTTACAATTTCGACACGATCATTTTGATATAGTGAACGAAAGCCGCTTGGCGGCCCCATTCGCGCATGCGTGCGAACGCTTTAAAAATGATTCATTTTTGAAGTTCGCTGAGTATATTTCCCCGCATAAAGTGATGCAGGAGGCCGCTGAAAGCGGCCTCCTGCTAATATTGCGTCGTCAAAGCGCACACATTTCAAGCAGCATCTCACGACAGGCGCTCCTTAAAATCCT
>JAITVU010000127.1 GCA_031285645.1 Oscillospiraceae bacterium
CAAAAAAATACCAGTACTTTCGATATACAATTGCCAGAACCACGCAGACCGTCACCTGGGTGAGTTTGTCGGCCGCAGGGTCCAGGACTTTACCAAGCTGGCTGATCCAGCCAAACCTGCGCGCCAAAAAACCGTCCAGCAAATCCGTGAGACCGGATATGCCCAGAATAATCGCCGCATTAAAAGTATGGCCCGCAAGCATCTGCCATACAAAAAAAGGAATCAACACAATCCTGAAAAAGGAGAGAATGTTCGGAATATGTCTCATATCTGTGGTTACGGTTCACCAGAACGTTTCAGGCGCGAACCGCTTGCCTCCTCATACACGATTTTCGATGTTCAACGAACACAACATAAACCATGCTTATGATCTTGCCCAGGAGCCGTTTGAATTACGGGATGAAATACTTGCCTGACCCAAAGAACACGGTTTGTAATATTCTATCATTAAAACAATAAACTGTAAAACAAAATATCATTAAAATATTGATAAAATCCCATATATAACGCCATGTGCTTCATTTGACACATTGCGCGGCCCGATATATACTTTGGATATTGTCTTTGGACCGCCCCGTCTCCGGGGCAAAGGTCATATGACTGCTGCGCAGTCAGCGCGGGAACAGACCCTTCCAACTCATAATAGAGTCGTTGGGAGTAGAACAGTTTTTGAACATGCGGCTTTTGGAGGTAATCCATGAATGATACAAAAGCTTTTTTCAACCAGGCGGCGCGCGTATGGGATACGCGCAAGCTGCCCGACGCCGGAAAAATCGAAACCGTGCTAATGCTGTCCGATATCCGCCCCGGCGCGGTGGTACTGGATGCCGGCTGTGGGACGGGCGTCCTGGAGCCCTATCTGTTAAAATATCACCCTAAACGAATCCTGGCGGTGGATTTTGCGGAAAACATGATTGATACGGCGCGCGCCAAATTGCGCGACGCACGTGTGCAGTTTCAATGCGCGGACATATTTGATTTGGAGCCCGGCGCTGTTTCTTGTGATTACTGCTTTTTTTACAATGCTTTTCCCCATTTTAATGATCCAAAACAACTGATTGCGCATCTTGCCACATTGATGGCGGCCGGCGGCCGGGTCACAATTTCCCATACGCAAGGGGTCAAAACAGCGGGAAACGGCGCTGTTCCGGCCGGATCGGCGGCGGCCACGCTCGTCCGGTTGTTGGAACCTTATTTCCGCCCCGACGTCATCATAGACAATAATGTGCTGCTAATGGTCTCGGCCCTTGTTTTAAAATAAAAGTAAGATTGTTTGACAATGTACTACAGTAAGAAACGCTTATACTATACAATGACTTCAACTTTTTTATTCGTAATTAAAAGTGCATTTTCAGCGGATAAATTGATGTGTGGATTTTCACTTGTATCAATCTCCCCGCTTTCCGTACCAACTGGCATATGCACTCCCAGAGTGCAGTTTACAAGTCCAAGACTTTGCGGCACATCATTAGTAGCGACTAAACTCCCGGCACTTACACCAACATAGACCCCACCATTGTCAATGTATTGATGTAATGAAACATTAAACTCAGTATCATTAATCCGTTGAATAAGGTACTGCGGACTCCCTCCTGTAAAGTAGATAACATCATAGGCTTTTAATTCTTCAAAACTCATATTGCAGTGCAAATCAAAAATAGAAATATTCTTTCTTGGAATACCAGATTTTAATAAATCATTCATACATTTTGGCAATACCCCAATCCCATCACTATCAGGCGCATTAGCTGCCGTGGGCACAAATAATGCTTTAATATCAGAAGGCGCTTTCTCAAAAAGACCTAGAAAGGCTTTTAAAATTTGTTCTGTTTCAAATCCAGAGGATGTTAATAGAATTTTTTTCATTGAATTTTCCTCCAAACATTATAGTATGTATATTTCCTACGTTCTCATCATACCGCTAATCCGCAAGCAGGGCAAGTGTGAGCACACTTGCGGATTTTCAAGCAGTTGTGGCCACATGCTTGAAAATTGCTTGTTGGGGCTGGCCGCCCCAAACCCGGCACTTCGGGCCATGTTGGCCCGCCAGTGTAGCGGCGTTCCGCCTTGTTTACGACGGTGAATGTTTTATATTGCCAGCCTGTAAAACGTGTCTGCAAACCCTTGAAAACAGCGGCTTATTTTAAGGCAAATTTCAACACTGTGCAGTTTGCAAACTACTGGCTGGAAAAGTTGTACATTGTCAAACAACGCTACATTTACGTGTAATAAAAACCCCGGATATTTGTATCCGGGGTTTTTGTTACACATAAGCCCATGCCAGTATTCAGTCCACAAGTTCAGCGGCAGATCCCATCACAAGCCGGCGACATCGTCTACGGGCACGGCAATTACAAACCCCTGCGCCTCGCTTGTCATTCCGCACTTCGCTGAAATCGCTTTCATAATCTCAACTTTCCTGGTATGCTCCGCGAGTATGGCCACAACCTCTTTTTCTTCCTGTATGGAAATGCCCCAAAACTTTGCGGGGGCATCCTCCCCGGCTCTTCTGGCGTGAATAACCGTGCCGCCGGTCGCCCCGGCCGATTTGGCGGCTTCCATTAAATCCTCGCTGTATCCCTGGTTGATCACCGCCAGAATCAGATCGTGCGTCGCTTCGTTTTTCACTTTATTCACTTCACTTTCTAAACGGTTCATAAGCATTTCCCGCGCTTCATCGCTGAGCAGTTTAAGCATGGCGTGGCCGACGCCCGATATGGGCACTGTAAAAACAATGCCCTGTCCCGGCTTCATCATGCGCAGTTTCCGGGCGCTCTCCTCAAGAAGACGTGTTGTTATAACCTGGGGCGCCACACATATGGTCACAACCTTGTCGCTGCTGCCAAGTCCCAGAACATCCAGCACATCCGAGTTGGCCGTCCCTTCGGCATTGCACTGATAACAGGCATGTACATGCATACCGTCCAGGATTCCCGTTATTTTGCGCGCGTCAGCTTTATCCACAATAACAACAAGAAGCCGCAGCGCCGGATGTTTCATATGCTGTTCAAGCATTTTCATCCGCCTCCTCATATACGATAATCTCATCGTCGCCCGCATCCTGATCTGTTTCAAGGCGCGCATTTTTCTTGCTCTTGATCGCGTAGACCAATCCCATAATCTGCACGGCAATTAGCGGAATCATCGCGACCATTGCGACGACGCCGAATGCGTCGGTCATCACATTGCCGCCTATTGCTTCGCACGACCCCATGGCCAAAGGCAACAGGAAGGTGGATGTCATAGGACCGCTCGCGACGCCGCCGCTGTCAAACGCGATACCGACAAATATTTTGGGAACAAAAAATGTGAGCGCCAGCGCGATAATGTATCCGGGAATAATGATCCAGTATATTGATATCCCGGTGAGCACCCGAAGCATGGAGAAGCCGACGGAAGCCGCGACGCCGATGGAGAGACAGTGCTGCATGGTGCGCTGGGGCACCGCGCCCTCCGTAATGTCCTCCACCTGTTTATTAAGAACGTGAACAGCCGGTTCGGCCGTCACGATGAAATACCCGATGACCATCCCTATGGGAATAAGAAGCCAGCGGAACGGCGAGGCGGCGAGATCGGAACCCAATAACTGGCCGACGCTCATAAAGCCCACGTTCGCGCCCGTCAAAAAGAGGACAAGGCCGATATAAGTATAAACAAAACCCACGGTCATTCTGGCCAGCTGCCGCTTGCTGAACCGGCGCATAAAGAGCTGCATTAACAGAAATACGCATATAATCGGCACGAAGGCGATGAGCACTTCCTTCGCGTAATGGGGTAAAGCGTGTGTAAACTGACCGATGACATCCCGCGTCGTCATGACGTGGGGCACCGCTATGTGTACATAGCTCACATCCGACGGATGATAGAATATGCCCAGCAGCAACACCGCCAGGATTGGACCGACGCTGCATAAGGCGACAAGGCCAAAGCTGTCGTCCGACGCGTCTTTATCCGAGCGCACGGCGGCAATACCAACGCCCATGGCCATAATAAAAGGGACGGTAATGGGTCCTGTCGTCACGCCGCCGGAATCGAAGGCCACAGAGAGGAAATTTGAGGGTGTGAAGATCGATACAATAAAAACGACGGCGTAAAAGATCAACAGCATATGGGCCAGGCTGATCTTAAAGAGAATACGTAAAATGGCCAGAACCAAAAATATCCCGACACCGACGGCAACAGCCACAATAAGGATATTGGAGGGGATTGACGGGACCTGATTCGCTAAAACCTGAAGGTCCGGCTCGGCGATTGTTATGACAAATCCCATCAGAAAACCGACAAAGACAACGATCCATATTTTCCTGGATTTGCTGAGTCCCGAACCCATCGCCTCCCCCATCGGCATCATAGCGACATCGGCGCCGAGGGAGAAGAAACCCATACCAATAATCAGCAGAAGGGCCCCGACAAGGAACATGGCAATTGTGCCTATTTCCATCGGAACGGCTACAATGCTGAGAATCAGCACAATGACTGTTATGGGCATAACAGAGGAAAAAGCCTCACTGATTTTTTCTTTCAGTTTTTCATTCATACTCAGTCATTCCTCCTTTCCGGCCATTCTTTTGTTATGAGATAAAACAAGCACGCTCTGTATCCCGCCAAAACACCACCACCTTCAGCAGCCTCTCAACTTTAAATTACTATGTTCACTATAGCTTTAAATAATCCATTACTGAAACGCTCTTTAAAATATAAATATATATGGTATACCGGCGAATGGGCCGACACCGTCTGTCCACAATATCTATACTATAGAAAAAAAGAAAAGAAAATACAATCAGCATTTTATAAATTTTGTCAATTACTGGACACAGTTTAAAAAATGTCTATTGTGTTGAGCAGAATCGCTGCATATCGCTTTTCTCTTTGCGATCATATTACTATAGTATAAAAACGCCCGTCACAGCCTGTGCTTTAAAAAGGCTGTGACGGGTGTTTTGACGTATCAGCTTATTTATCTGTCATCCGGACCGCCGATGCCGGTCTTCTTTTTTACATATCGCACCGCCATCATAAGAAATACCGCATTTGTTACTTTCTTGGCATGGGAAGCCAAAAATAACTCATTAAAAAGCTTCGTATTATTTCTGTTGCAATACGTAACAGCCGTGCGAATGTTGCGTTCAACCGCATAGGCGGACATGCTGCAGATATCCGCAACCTCGGGATAGAGTTTCTTGCTCACCGATTGCAGCTTTGTCTCATCCTCGAGGGCGCACAGAATGGCAGTCTTCGTATGTAAATATCCTAAAAGATTAATCGGTAACCCCAGATCCGTGAGCGTTGTTTCCACAATTTCCGTAACAACTTTTTTATCGCGGTTAATATCGAGCACCTTTCTGGCCACAGGTCTTTCGCCGCCGGTGTTGACGATTTTTCTGAGCTTTTTAATGATAACATCCACATCAACGGGTTTTATATCAAGAAAATCAACCCGCAACTCGTTAAGCATATTTGTTATGCTTTCCGTACTGAGTCCCGTGATCACATATATGTACGGTTCGTATCCCGCAAT
>JAITVU010000140.1 GCA_031285645.1 Oscillospiraceae bacterium
CAATGACGCTTTCTCCTTTGGAAAAATGCGCGCTGTCCGGGTCGAAATAATATACTTTTCCCGCGCTTTTAAAGCGCACGCCGATAATCTCTGGCATTTTATCTTCAATCCGCGCCCAAAAAAGGCAAACGGATCCAACTCCTTTACTGTTCATATGGCCGGTTTGCGACCGGGTTTGATCCCAGATTTATGAGTAAGAAATCTCTGCGCTGTCCGTTCCCGTTTACAGCGGCGGCCGCATGGTCAGGGCGCCGCCGTTAATACCTGCCTCACGCGGGCGCAGAAAACCGTGCCCAATAGTGATAAACCGGCATTGCCCGCCGCTGAAAGGGCCATTTCATCTATTATATCAATAATTTGCATCAGCCGCAAGGGCGCGTGTCCGCCCGGAAGCTCAGCTTCGCTCTTTTTTTTAAGGACTGATTGTTCAAGCGTCATACGCATGAACTCCATCATATCCATAAAACCCGCCCTGTCGCGTTCAAACGCAGCCATAACAGCGAGCGCATCCAGCTCCCTGCCGCAGAGCAAGGCATCCAGGCATTCCCGTGCCTGCCCCAATCTTTCCGGATTTTCATTTGCATTGTGGTCTTCCGGCTGAATACCTTCATCAAGGGACAGGGCAGCCACACGCGAACGCACCGTCTCAAGCAAATTAAATTTATTCTCGCAGGTCAGAATAAAAAGGACCGAATCAGGCGGCTCCTCGAGTATTTTGAGCAAGGCGTTCTGGGCCTGCACAGACATATCCTGCACATCTTTAAGGATAAAGACTTTCCTTGGCGCCTCGTTCGGGTAAATATAAGCCGCGCTGCGTATGGCGCGCACCGTATCGATATGGAAAGAGCGGGCGCGTCCCTCGCCCTCATAGAGCGTCAGGTCGGGATGCACCCCTTTGTCCAATTTAACACAGTTTGAGCACACGCCGCACGGCGGCTCGGGCGAAGCGCACATCGCCGCCTTTGCCATATCGTGGGCAAAGGCCGTCACAGCCTCAGGGTCCGGCCCTTCCAATAACACGGCATGCGGAAGACGTTGGCCCCGTATCCAGGAGGCCAACGTCTCTCTCGCTTTTAAATTGATTGTGTTTTGTTCCATACTTACAATTTGATGAATTGCTCCACATCCAAAATGAAGACTGTCGCCCCGCCAACCTGAACCTCAATGGGCATGGATGAGAACATCCCAACGCCATAAGACGCCGAAGTCGGCACCATCTGTTTGCGCGTCTTGGAGTTTTTGCGGAGGATGTCGAGCACCTCCTCGACTTTTTCTTCTTCCGTACCAACGATAAAAGTTGTATTGCCCGCCATCAGAAATCCACCCGTGGTGGCCAGCTTAGTTACGGAGAAGTTGCTTTTAGTCAGCGCGCGGGCCACTTTGGAGCTATCATCCCCGGAAACGATTGCCATAATGAGTTTCATACTGCTCAACTCCTTTTCATGTAATTTGAAAACAAATGCATCGAATGAACCTCCCCGGGGCAGAGACCCCGGGGTATCAAGCCGACGATACCGGGCTGCGGCCCAAAAAGGGCTTATATGGTGCCGCTGCAAGCAGCGGGGTATCAATCCTTTTTGGTTCATAATGAAACGCTCGCCGCAAGCCGGCTCTCATCAGAAAAGAGCCTTTAAAAAGCATACCGAAAAACAGGCAAAGAAATGATTCATTCAAAAAAACGCATTATGCTTCTGTTTTTATTCTACCACATTTATCTCAAAAATGCCATAATTTTTATATATGAGCATATGGGCGTCGGTAATGATCTCCCCCGGCACTGTGACCGGCATCCCGGGCGGGCAGGGCGCGACGACCGCCGCCGCGATACGGCCGCGGCATTGATGAAGCGGCAGGACTTTACCGGGCGCGAAAATCGCCTGTCTGAGAGAGCAGGCGCGGCGCGGCGGCTCTAACAACACCGCCTCTAAATCATACGGTTTCAGACGCGGGATATCCGCAATCATATCCCGCAAACGCGCAAAATCCCCCGCCGTGTTGCCCGGTCCGGCCAGAAAAACGCCGTGCCGCGCCCCGAGATATTCGGGTTCAATCCCCTTTTGGCGCGCATAGGCCCCGAAAAGGGACCCCGTATAGCCAAGGGCCGTGAAGTCGAGCGTCAGGCGAAGCGGGTCAATCAAGCCGTCCGGAAAACCGAAGCCTCTCTCAGCTGCCGTTTTTTTAAGCCCTTTAATTTCTGATGCCAGACGTGCCATATCGCCCCGCGCCTCGTTATTAATATAATCAAGCGCCCTGTCGCAGGAGAGCATGATGAGGTAACTCGGACTCGTGGAACCGAACAGCGCCATTTTACGCCTGGCATCGGCGCGATAGCGCTTGTCCGCGATATGCAAAAGCGCGCCGCCCGTCAGCACGGGCAGCGTTTTGTGCAGTGAATCCGCGCACATGGCGGCGCCCAAACCTATAGGATGCAAAGGGGTCTGCAAAAAGCGCAGATGCGCGCCGTGCGCGTTGTCGACCAGCAGCGGCACACCGTATCGTGAACAGACGGCGGCGATTCCAGATATATCGGCCATGACGCCCAAATAAGTGGGTGATGTGATGTAAACGGCGCGCGCGTCAGGACAGCTTTCCAGCGCCTTTTCCACATCCCCGGGCGCAACGGCGCCCATCAGGCCCGTGACAGCGTCCCCCCTGGGATAGACCCAGACCGGATCGACGTCCAAAAGCGCCATGGCGTTCACCGCCGCCGTATGCACGCCCCGCGCACAGACAAGCTTGTCGCCCGGCATAAGCGCGAGCGCGAGCATCGCCTGGATACAGAGCGTCGAGCCGCCCGCGCTCAGAAACGAGGCCGCGGTTCCATAGAGTGCCGAATACTCAGCCTCCATTTCCGCGAGAGCGCCGCCGGCCTCATACAGGCTGTCCAGACCGTCTATTTCAGTCAGGTCATAGGGCGCGGCCTCATGCAAGGGGGGCGGCAAAAATCCCTTGTGCCCCGGCATGTGGAAGCGCGCCGCGTCTTTTTCAATATAGCCCCGCGCGGCCCCAAAAAGCGGGGTCACTGCCCGCCGCTCCTTCTGTGCGCGCGCAGCTTTTCACTGAGGTCGATGGACAAATCCACCATTTTGGCGCGAATGGGCCTGTATATATAATCAAACTCACCGGCAAGCTCGTCGAGTGTGCCGTTAAAACCTTTTTTAAAGCGGTAAAGGCCGTACAGGGGGTCGCTTTCATCCAGATTGCCGGACACGCCCTGAAAGTCGTAAACGGTACAGCCCGTTTCGATCGCCCACTTGATCATCTCCCACTGGATGAGGTAATTGGGCATCACATTGCGGTGGGCATTGTCGGACGCGCCGTATATATAGCATGTTTTACCCGCGTAGTTGGTTGTGAGCGCGCCGGAAACGGCCTCGCCTTCAAAAAACGCCATATACAGCCGGGCATGTTCGCCGAGGCTTTCCAGCATGCGTGCAAAATAGGCCTTGGGGCGGATATTGAAGCCGTCCCGGTCGCCAGTCAGGTGCATCAGGCGCATAAACTCATCCAGACCGTCGGAACCCGCAACGCGAATTTCAACGCCGTGTTTCTGGGCAACGCGCACATTATACCGCGTTTTCTGCGTCAGGTTCTTAAAAACAGCCTCCTCGCCGCGCCCGTCCAGATAAAGCCTGTAGTTGAAGCGCGCCTGTATGGTTTCAAAGCCCGTGCCGCCCTTGATTTGAGTAAAGCCCATAGCGCGCGCAAGCCCAATAAACGCTGTATCGTCCGCCAATACGTCCGGGTCCATTTTGTAAACATGCGCTTTATACTTTTTGGCCAGGGTATCAATCCCCTCTTTCAGGTCCGCCATAACGGTTCTGTCATACAGGTCACAGACCGGACCGCGCGGGCTGTAAAGCAGAGATGTGCCGATGACAGGGGTTTTCTGCACAAGGATGCTGACGCCGCCGGCAATATTACCCTCTGAATCGCGCGACACAACCACTTCGTGGCCCCAATTGCTCTTGACGCCGTGCCAGCGCACCGACTGCGTAATGCCGCCGCGTTCATGCGCGGCGGCAAAGCGCTCGTACTCGTCGTACTGCTTCTCACTGAGTATTTCCATGATTTAATGTTTCCTCACTGTTAACTGTTATAAATAGTATGGCCGCATATCTTAACCGGCAACACCGTTCCCGCCGCGCGGCGCGAACCCGATATCGGTTCATGTCTGTAAGTATAGGACTTAACGGATCTGTTGCGCAGCACAGGCCCCGGCCAAAATAAACCTCACACAGAATGCGGCCGCCCTCTGTGTTCATGATTTAAGCGCCTGTTTAAACCGAAGCATATTGCCAAAGGGCTGCACCGTAATGCCGCTGACGCCTTTGCCCATGGCGTAGTAGGTCGTTTCGTTGTATACGGGAATCACAACGGCGTCGGCCAGTAAAATCATTTCCGCCTGAATATATTTTTTCAGCATTTGAGCTGTTTTTTCCTGTTCCGCCGCCTCGTTGAGCATATCGTCGAAGCGCGGATTATAAAATCCGAAATTGTTTTGACTTGACGACTCTCTGAACGCGGACAAAAGCGTCTCCACATTAGCGTCCGACGGGGAAAAGGGCATTAACATAATATGAAAGTCACCCGACGCGAAGCGCGACTGTATCTCCCCCGGGGAAATGGCCTGAACCGTGACAAATACGGACAGGTTTTTTTGCCAGCTCTGCTGCACAAGGCCCATATTAAGGGCGTGACCGTCCGTATCAGGCACATAGAATGTCGCGGGCGGCAGGCTGTCGTATTCAAGCGCGTTGAGGCCCATCTGAAAAATCCGCGCGGCGTTTTGGGGGTCAAAGGTCAACGGCGACGACGCGTCGGCCGCGTCTCTGAACACAGTGTCACCAACGCGTGCCGCCGGCGGGACCAATACGGACGTGGGTGTTAAATTATCCGTCAGCCTCTGCGCGAGATAATCGTAATCGAGCCCATAGGCAAGGCCCTGGCGCAACAGCGGGTTGCCCCATGTTTTTATATTTTGATTGAAAACAATACACCATGTTATTTTTTCAAAGGTTTCAATGGTGCTGCCAATGCTTTCCGCTTCCCCCACGTTTTCAAACGGGAGCGCCGTTATATCCGTATTGCCGTCCAAAAAACGCTGCGCCGATTTCTCCCTGCCAATCACAAATTGGACGCCCCCGGCAAGCACGGGCGTCCCGGACACATAATGCTCGTTGCGGGCCAGCGTTATCTGCGTGTCCGTCCATTTTTCAATATAGAAAGGGCCGTTTGCCCCCACGAACTCCTTTTCAAGCCCATAACGTCCGCGCGCGCCCTCAAAAGCCGTCCGGTTGCAGGGCATCGCGGCGGTTGACGCCAGAAGTTCCAGAAAAAGAGGGGTTTTCTGCGTCAGTGTGATCACGAGTGTGTAATCCCCCTCGGCCCTGACGCCAAGCCCGGTCAGGGGCGCGCCGTCCAGAACCGCGCGCGCGTTTTCGATATGGATATAGTCGGCCGCAAACGGGGAGGGCGCCGCGGCGTTGAACATCCTGTGAAAAGCAAAGACAAAATCATGCGCCGTGACAGGGACAGGGTCTTTCCCGGCCCATCCCGCATCCTCCCTGAGCGTAAACGTGTAGACGAGGCCGTCGGGCGACACCGTATAAGACAACGCCACACCGGGTGAAAGCGTCCCGTCCGGGTCCCGCACCAGCAGGCCTTCGCCAATATTGGCGATCACCATCCGCGCCGCCGAATCGGTCGCGTATTGAGGATCCAAGTTGGAGACGGGGCTTTGGATATCGTAACGGAAGGTTTTGCCCGTCGCCTCACCGGCGCAGGCCGTGAGAAACACGAGCAGA
>JAITVU010000144.1 GCA_031285645.1 Oscillospiraceae bacterium
CCGGTGACGCTGACAGTCCCCATTTTGGCGTTGACCTGGATCATCTCAATACCGGGCATTTTGGATATTTCTTTTGTGATTTTATCCTCACATTTGCGTCCCTTCATACCGTGGACATGCAGCAAAATTTCGTTTTCCATGTACAAGCTCCTTTATATATCAATATATATGCGTGATACAGGCTCTGTGATCACTGGAATTAAAAAACACTATAAATAAGACCGGCCTGTCACAGCAGTTGCCGATTTTATATGTTTAGGGTATGTATACAATGATTATAAATAGCATGTAAATGGTGGATATGCAGGACCAATAAACTTTTTTCGGATATAAAAAACGCGCCGAACGGTTTTAATGCCCGGCGTGTTTTGGCAAGCAAGATTACAAAAATTCAAATCAACATATTTTAAATCGTTTGACTATATATATTCGGCGGTCAGGATCATGACGGAGCGTGGCTCAAGTCTGACGCCGTACTCAACCGGCGGCGGCTCATAGCCGGCGTGCGGAATGCAGTAAGCCGGATCGTCGGCTCCGGTGTTGACAGCGATACGCCACCGCATATGGGCGGGCAGCTTCGGCAATTCCACGCCATGCGCCTCCCAGTGCGTATTGACGCCGAAGAATACAATGTCATCCTGATGATGCTCCTCGCCCGCGAACATGACGCCCACAACGCGGCTTTCATGATCGTAGCTGCTGTTCCAGGCCTGTTCGCCGTGATGACTGATATCGGGAAACCCGCAGGAACAGGGGCCGAGTTTGCGCCGCAGGACGGCATGCTGTTTTCGAAAGGCGATCATATATTTAAAAAACTCAAACATCTCCCTGTTTTTATCTAAAAGCCCCCAATCGAGCCATGAGATCTCGTTGTCCTGGCAATAGGGGTTGTTGTTGCCGAACTGGGTGTTGCAGAACTCGTCGCCGGCTAAAAACATGGGCGTGCCCCGGCTGCACAGCAGTGTGGCGCAGGCATTGCGGATCAGCCTGTAGCGCAGGCGCAGCACGTCGGGGTTATCGGTCTCGCCCTCCACGCCGCAGTTCCAGCTCCGGTTGTCGTCCGTGCCGTCCGTGCTGTTCCAGCCGTTGGCCTCATTGTGCTTCTCATTGTAGGAATAGAGGTCATAGAGCGGGAAGCCGTCATGGCAGGTCAGGAAGTTGACGGAGGCGTTGGCGCCGCGCTGGGCGGGGTCATAGAGATCGGGGGAGCCCGAGATGCGCTGCGCCGCCGCGTCCGCAAAGCCGCCGTCCCCTTTAAGGAAACTGCGCAAATCGTCGCGGTATTTGCCGTTCCACTCGGCCCATCGGTTCCAGGCGGGAAAACTGCCGACCTGATACAGGCCGCCCGCGTCCCAGGCTTCGGCGATGAGCTTGACGTTGCTGAGAATGGGATCAAAAGCCAGGCTCTGCAAGAGCGGAGGCTTGTTCATTGGTGAGCCGTCCTCATTGCGTCCGAGGATTGACGCGAGGTCGAACCGGAAGCCGTCGACACGGTAATTGACGACCCAGTACCGTAGGCATTCGAGAATCATCTGCTGGACAATGGGATGGTTGCAGTTGAGCGTGTTGCCGCATCCGCTGAAATTGTAGTAGTGGCCGTCCGGGGTGAGCATATAATAAATGTTGTTGTCAAAACCCTTAAAAGAAAAGAAGGGGCCGTGTTCGTTGCCCTCCGCCGTGTGGTTAAAAACAACGTCCAGGATCACTTCGATGTCGTTGTCCTTGAGCATTTTTATCAGCTGCTTGAGTTCATTGCCCTCGCGGTTGAACTCCGTACCGGCGGCATAACTTGTGTTTGGCGCGAAAAAACAGACGGAGTTGTAACCCCAATAATCCAGGAGTCTGACGCCGTTGTGTTCCCTCAAATCCCGCGTCTCATCGAATTCAAATATGGGCATCAGCTCCACGGCGTTGACGCCGAGTTCCTTGAGATAAAGCAGCTTTTCCCATATACCTACAAATGTGCCGGGGAACTCCACGCCGGACGAAGGGTGCTTTGTAAAGCCGCGCACATGCATCTCATATATGATGAGGTCGGACATGGGGATGAGCGGGTGGCTGATATCCCCCCAATCAAAGTCATCCTCGACGACGCGCGCCTTGTAGTGGCTTTCTCCCGTTTCGTCCTTACCCCATTCGCTTTGCCCTGTAACGGCCTTGGCATAAGGGTCAAGCAGAAATTTCTCGCTATTAAAAAGAAGTCCTTTTTCCGGCGCGTAGGGGCCGTCCAGACGGTACGCGTATTCAAATTCGTAGATATTCAGCCCAAAGACGATCATGGAATAGACATTGCCGATGCGGTAGTGCTCGGGAAATTTAAGGACGGCGAAGGGCTTAAATTCCATGCGCCTGAACAGAAGGAGCTCGCAGGAGGTGGCGTTGACAGAGTGGACCGTGAAGTTGACGCCGCAGGGAATGGCCGTCGCGCCGTTCACTTCATAGAACCCGGGGCGGACATCATATCCGGAAACATTGTCGATCGGCGCCAGATGCACCTTTCTCGATGAAGGCGCGATGTGTTCGCCGCCGGTTGGTGTATGCTCTTGCATAGGTCTCACCATCCTTTAAATCGGTATAGTCATATAGAAACAAAATTGCTTAAAGATTTTATTTGCGCGGCTGAGGCAGTATACTCTCATATACACAGCCGGCAAAACCCGCTTGTTTGAAACAGTGCTACTGTTTCAAATTTTTAATGATACTAATCCGCGTATAAAATCCTACGAAACAGAGCGATGCTTTCTTTGAGAAGAAAGCGTTTTGAGCGATAGTTGAGTAGCTGATTTTAAAAGCGGATTAGTATGAGTATGTATGCTTCATGTAATATTATAGCACAGAGCTAAACATTAACGGTGTAAATAATTTATAAACACAAAGAGATGCAAATTGTGTACACGAAATGTAACAGGAGAAGCCGTCAAAAAAAGTGGCACAGGTTTATCCTGTGCCACGACTGCATTATTCAAAAGTGTAGCGCAATATGGGATTGCGGGCGGCGGCAACTTCATCGGGGCGCCCAACCGGGGTTGTAAGCGGGAAACTGTGTACCGATTCGGGATCCGCCATGGCCTGCCTGTAAATGTCGATAAAGATATCGGCCGCTTCGTCCAGCGTCTCCTTGCCTTCGGTTTCCGTGGGTTCCACCATGAGCGCCTCATGTACGATCAGGGGGAAATACATGGTCGGCGGATGAATGCCCCTGTCCAGCAGGGCCTTGGCGATATCCATGGCCGTAATATGCTTCTCCTTCGCCTCTTTTTCGAGCGTGAGGACAAACTCGTGCATGCAAAGCCCCGTATTGGCGACACTGTAGCATTCGCTGAGCCGCTTCATCATATAATTGGCGTTGAGCACGGCGTTTTTCGCCGCGTCCGCGACGCTTTCGCGGCCCAGCGTGGTGATGTATGCCAGCGCGCGCAGGACAACAAGGAAATTGCCGTAAAAAGACTTAACTTTTCCGATGCTTTCGGGGCAATCGCCCCGGAAACAATACGCGTCGTCTTTCACGCCAACATGCGGTTTCGGTAGATAGGGCGCGAGAAAGTCCTTGCACCCCACGGCCCCGGAACCGGGACCGCCGCCGCCGTGCGGCGTTGAAAACGTTTTGTGTAAATTGAGGTGGACGCAGTCGAAACCCATGTCGCCGGGGCGGATGACGCCCATGACGGCGTTCGGGTTTGCGCCGTCATAGTAGACAAGCCCGCCCGCGTCGTGGACAATTTTGGTGATTTCAAGAATATCCTTCTCGAAAATGCCCAATGTGTTGGGGTTTGTCAGCATGAGCCCGGCAGTATCGGGGCCCACCGCCGCCCGCAGCTTGTCGAGGTCGACGCAGCCGTCCGGCCCCGAGGGAATATTGACAACGGACATTGCGGCCATGGCCGCTGTCGCCGGGTTCGTGCCGTGAGCGGAGTCAGGCACGATGATCTTCACGCGCGCCGTATCGCCGCGCGCTTCGTGGTATTTTTTAATCAGCAGCACGCCTGTCAGCTCACCATGCGCGCCCGCCGCGGGCTGGAAAGTCATCGCATCCATGCCTGTTATGGCACAGAGATATTTTTCGGCCAGGGAAAGGGCCTCGAGCGCGCCCTGTACCGTGTGCGCCGGCTGGAGGGGATGGATATCCGTGAAACCGGGCAGCGCGGCGACAGCCTCGTTGACGCGGGGATTATATTTCATCGTGCAGGAGCCGAGCGGGTAAAAACCGTTGTTGACGCCGTGCGCCCGGCGTTCAAGCTGCGAATAGTGGCGGCTGATATCGTTTTCGGAGAGCTCGGGCAAACGCAGCGGGCGCTGGCGTTTGCAATTGTCAGCAAGATCGACAACGGGCACGTCGCAGACAGGCAGAATACTTGATGCGCGGCCCGCAACGCTCTTTTCAAACAGGAGTTTCATGCCCGGGCACCGCCTTTCAGGTAAAGATCGATCAGACCGGCGAGGACGTCCATGTCCGCTTTGCTGTTCATTTCAGTCGCGCACCACAGGATGCCGTCGCCAACAGGCAAGCCCCCTAAAACGCCGCGGCTTTCCAGATAGGCGAGGAGCGCGGCGCTGTCGCAAGGGCAGATGGTGACAAATTCGTGGAAGTACTCTTTCTGATATACGAGGCCAAAGCCCAGCTTTTGCAGGGCGCCGGCGAGATAATGCGCCTTGGACAGGCACTGCCGCGCGACGTCGCGCAGGCCGCCCGGTCCCATCGCGGCCATATAGGCGGCGGCGGTCATGGCGCAGAGCGCCTGGTTCGAGCAGATATTCGAACTGGCTTTTTCGCGGCGGATATGCTGTTCCCGCGCCTGCAAGGTGAGTACAAAGGCGCGCCGGCCCGCGGCGTCCGCCGTCTGGCCCACGATGCGGCCGGGAAGCTTGCGCATCAGGGCGGATGTGGCGGCCATGAAGCCGAGATACGGCCCGCCGAACGCAAGGGGCATACCTAACGGCTGGCCCTCGCCGACAGCGACGTCGGCGCCGCATTCCCCGGGGGTTTTGAGCAGCGCGGCCGCGATGGGGTTGATCCCCATGATATATTTGGCGCCCGCCGCGTGCGCGGCCTCGCCTATGGCGTCAGCGTCCTCGATCACGCCGAAATAATTGGGTTGCTGAATATAGACGCAGGAGACGCCGACGTCCAGCATATCCGTGAGCGCTTTCATATCCGTGGAGCCGTTTTCGGCGGGGATCAACGCCATTTCCGCGCCCGCTCCCCAGCAATAGGTACGGATGGTCTCGATCACATCGGGGTGCGCGGCGGCGGAGACAAGCGCCTTTGTCCTCTTTTTGTCGCGGCACATGGCAACGGCTTCGGCCGCCGCGCTCGCGCCGTCGTAAACGGAGGCGTTGGACACATCCATGCCCGTGAGTTCGCAGATCATGGTCTGATATTCAAATATGGACTGGAGGACACCCTGTGAAACCTCAGCCTGATAAGGGGTGTAAGCCGTGAGAAAGGTTTCCTTCGCCGTCACGGAAGACACAATGGCCGGAATATAGTGCCTGTAAGCGCCCGCGCCGCGGAAAACGGAGGGGAAAACGGTGTTTTTCGCCGCCAGCGCGGCCATGTCGCGCCGAACCTCAAGCTCGGATTTTCCCGGCGGAATATGAGGGCCGTCTTTCAGAATTAAGTGAGCGGGGGCGGCGGCATAAAGGTCGTCGAGTCCCGAAAGGCCGAGCATATCCAGCATGTCACGGCGCTGGGCATCGGTGGAGGGGAGGTAATGACCCATACTCAGCCCTCCTCGCTGCAGAAAGCCTCGTATTCGGCGGCGGAGAGCAGGTCGTCTTTATCGGTGATGTCGCCGGCTTCAATCAGCCATGTTCCGTAGGGGTCTTCATTGATTTTTTCCGGCGCGTCCAAAAGTTCCGTGTTGATGGCGGCCACAGTACCGGAAACGGGAGAAATGATATCCGAGACGGCTTTTACGCTCTCCACGTCCCCGAAGCTCTCCCCGGCGCTCAAGGCGTCGCCTTCTTCGGGCAGGTTGATGAAGACCAGGCTGCCGAGCGAATCCTGCGCGAAATCAGTCAGGCCAATTTGCGCTGTGTTGTCGCCTGTGAAACGAATCCATTCGTGGGATTTGGAATAGAGAAGATCATTCTGAATAGTCATAATACATGCTCCCTTTATATTATTTAACGTGTTTAATATATTGTTGATTGCCGCGTATGCTGTACGTTTCGCACGTGCCGGTGATATGGGGTCAATGCGTTTCCCGCGAGAGACTCCGCGTTATTTGGCGCGGCTGTAAAAGGGCAGCGGCACGATTTCCGCCGCGATTTTGCGGCCTCTGACTTCAACCTCGACAGTTGTACCCGCTGTGCTGTGGCCGGAGTCGATGAGCGCCATGGCGTACGCCCCGGCCAGATAAGGTAAATGTGTGCCCGATGTGGTCAGGCCGATCTCACGCCCGTCCAAAAGCACGGGGCATTGCTCGCGCGCGATGCCGCGGCCCGTCATCTTGAGGCCGACGCGCACCCTTGACGGATTCGCGTTCTCCTCGAGCGCCTTTTTGCCGATAAATGCCGGCTTTTTCATCTTGACGGCGAAGCCGAGGCCGGCTTCAAACGGCGTGATTGTTTCGTCCATTTCATGCCCGTAAAGCGGCATGGCGGCTTCAAGCCGCAGCGTGTCCCGCGCGCCAAGGCCGCAAGACATCAGGCCGTAGGCGGCACCTGCTTCCAAAAGCGCCTGCCACAGGGCTGCGGCGTTGTTCGGCGCGCAGTACAGCTCATAGCCATGCTCGCCCGTGTAGCCGGTCTGGGATACCAGGCAGCGCACGCCCGCAATGTTGACGCCATCGGTGAATGTATAGTATTTTTCCGGCAGCATGCCTTCGGGAGCCAATGCCGCGAGAATATCCCG
>JAITVU010000203.1 GCA_031285645.1 Oscillospiraceae bacterium
CGAAAACGACGAACTGTGCGGCGTGCGCCTGACGACGGGCCAAAACGAGCTGATCGTCGCGACCAGAAACGGCATGGCGATCCGCTTTAAAGAGACCGACGCGCGCGAGCTCGGCCGGACGGCGCGCGGCGTCAAAGCCATCACGCTGGCTAATGAGGATTTTGTCGTTGGTTTTGCCAGGGTGCGCGAGGGCGCGAACCTGCTCACCGTTTCCGAGCGTGGCCGCGGCCGCCGCACCGAACTGTCCCAGTACCGCCTGCAGTCCCGCGGCGGCAAGGGTGTGTTGAACTACCGCACGAAGGATCACGGCCCTGTCGCGGGGATCAAGGTTGTGGACGAGGACGACGATGTAATCCTCATTTCCGACAATGGCGTCATCATCCGCATGCCGGTGGAGCAGATCACAACACAGTCGCGCTATGGCGGCGGCGTACGCGTGATGCGCCTTGAGGAGGACCACAGGGTCGTGACGCTTGCCCGCTCCCAGAAAGAGGAAGAGGACGGGATTGATGAGGATGCGGCGCCTGATGTGACGGATACGGCGCAGGTTGACGACGCGGCGCCTGAATCTGAGGAATAAAGCAGGAGGACAGGAATGCAGAAAATAGTTTATATCAGTAACAGCCGCGATTATACTGAACAGGACAATATAAATGAAAACAAATATCTTGTTCATATTAATAAACTATTGGAAGAAGGCTGGACGGTTGCACAAATGAACCCGCATGTTGTGGACGTTGATCCCAAGCTTGAAAAATACCTCCACAAGGAAACATATGTGTCGTTTGTTGTTCTTGAGAAACCTGATAAAATAGGATAAAAAAATTCGGCTCCAGAATAAAAATGAGCCGGTGGCACTACCGTGCGGTTTGGCGCTGATGCCGCGACAAGGCAAGGCGCTGTTGCACAGCGAAGCTTGTCGCTGATGCCGCGACGGGCAGTTCCTTTGTCTCGTCACAAAGGAACCAAAGGACGCCGGAAGGGGCCGCCTCCCGGACCCGCCCGGATATGGATACAAGGAAGAATTAAAGAGTTTGGTACGGACGACGTTGGAAGGGTCCTACCGCGCGCGTATAAAGTACACAGCGGGCAATGAAACGACGCGCTGCGGCGCGTCAACTTTCTACCCGCGCCCGCAGAATGGGGAAAAGAACATTAATCAAGTGCGGGCGCTTCCCGACGCGTGCGGGATTGCGCTCTAAAATGGGTCGTTTACCTTCTTAGCATGGGCTGATTAATACCAAGACACAAAACGGTGAGGGTATACCCTCACCGTTTTGTACCTTCTTATTTAAAATCATTTATGCTCAGCGAATGGGACCGCTAAACGGCCTTCGCACCGTCTGCTAATTCGGCCAACTTTCAGGGATTGGGCCTCCATTGAGTCAGCTGACAGTGTCAATGTCCGCAAAAAGCTTTGTCGCCGCCTCAAGGTTGACATTGCGGCATAAATGCTGCTTGGTCCCCTCCGCGACCGTGTTGATGAAGAGGTCGCAGGTTTTTGAATTGCCGTACACCTGAAACAGGCTTCGGCGAAAACGGACTGATACAATTTTATCGCCTGGAATAACTACAGTGTGTAAACTAAACCCGGAAGAATAACAAATAGTATAATATGCGCCCTGTTTGCTGATACCGCCTGTCCTGAAAGCGATGATGCGCACGACAAGGAAAAAGACGCAGGGCACCATGAGCATGAGGCCCGTATATAAAACAAAACTGAGCCATGAAGAGAAGAGAAAAATCAATATCCCCATCGCGGCCGGAATACAAATACATACAGTCAGTGGCTGGCCGATAAAACGCAGGATACCGTCTTTGGGTGATTTAAGGTCCGGTGGCGATAAGACAAAATCGGGAAACAAAAGGGTGCGGTTGGCTGTAAAGGTTTTTTCCTTTTCAGTCGGGATAACGCAGGTTATATCATCCTTATGCTTGCCGTAACCCACAATGGAGATATACAGGGAGAAGAGCTTCAGGATTTTGGCAACGACGCTTTGGCGGATATCAATAAAGTTAATCTGGCGGATATTGAGGCTGTATTCGCGCCGGGTCACGAGGCCACTTTGTATACTAATTGTATTATTTCTCTTTTTTAATACAAATCGTCGATAATTGAGCATGGTGGAACAGAAGCCGATCAGCCAGCCGCCAAGCAGGACATAAGCGATGGCGGCGGTGGCGGGGGGAATGCCGAACGCCAGCTTGCGCGCGAGGTCCTCGAACGTGAAGATGATCATGTCGGAGAATTCATTGCCCAGCAGTTTACCGGACTGTGAGACAAATGTCGAGATAAACACAATGCCCGCAAAGGAGTTGGACGTAAGCACGGAAAGGGCCAGAATGGAGCGGCGGCGCGGGATATAGTGGTTTTTCACGGGATCCGCCGCGCGTTTGCCGCTGAAGTCCATAATAGCGCGGGCCTTGTCCGGCCTGAGAAAAATAGAGAGGTCGGAGCTTTTAAAGCTGCCGCCCATTGTATCGGCCCTGAAAAAGCAGGCGCGGAAAGGGCGCAGATAAAAAGATTCAATCATTGAAATGGCGGAAATATTCTTCCAGAAGATGACAGTGTTGCGGCGGATAAAAACGCCGGAGCGGATATAAATAACACGGCTGTCGTAGTGATAGGTCTGAAAATACCACTGCAGTACGGCAATTGTGATCATGATCACAAAAATCAGGATATCAATCCAAGCGCCGGAAGCCCAGGCGAAGAGGTCTTTTTGCAGCGCCAGAACAAAACCACGCAGAACAGGTATGATAATGAGATAAAAAACCCGCCAGAGATTCGACAGGATCATAATCGGGTGTGTACGCACGTACATATATATACTCCAGGTGTTATAATAATATAATTATACTTTTAGTTGTCGATACTTTTCGTGTCCTCCGGATAGCCTGTTAAAATTTCCAACAACTCACGGGCGCTTCCCGGTCGGAGCCCGGAAATGGTCATGCGCCCGCCGGGCGCCACAATCGACAGGGCGCACAGGCCGAAAAGCCTGTCGAAAGGACTTGTAATGATTGTAGCATATTGGATGTTGGCGATGGGCAGGCATTGGCTGTATTTGTAGATCACGCCGCCGGTCTGGAAAATCTGATTGCCCTCAATATAGAAACTTCGGCTCTGATAAGCGAACGGGAAATACCATATATAAAAAACCAGGAATACAAGCAGCCACGCGCCCGTTAAAATCAGCCACAAGGTGCCCATAATTTCAAATATCAGCGAGATGATAAAAGCGGGAATCAAAACAAGGAGCGCCAGGCTGGCGCGCCATATTGTCAAAAGCCGCTTATCGGGTTTGTGTGCTGTCATATAATCCACCTTTGCGCGGGGCCGGCCCCATGTCCATTTATTTTGCCGCCTCATGAAAGCGCGCGCAGCGCCGGTACGGTTTCTTCCGCATGCGCTCATATGTTAATTGTCATTAGTATATCACAGATCTTCGGTGTGAACCACTCGATTTTTACAATATAACCTATTGGGACTTATATGGTTTAAAATCTATATGTCAAAATAAGCTTACCGTGGCGGGTCACTGTAGATTGTTTTAAACTGAAGCTATACTCAGCGACTATCAAAAATGGTTCATTTTTGACGCATTCGCGCTCCACGCGAATGTGCATAGCGGTCTTTGCACCGGACATAGTGAACGCGCACGCCTCCGGCGTGCCGTCAGGCATACGCCTGACACGTCAAAACAGCTACGGTTTTGACGCTTGTTCACGGTATAAAGATTATTCAGCCCCGGAGTACAGATGAACTGCCCCGGGGCAAGACCCCATGGCCAACACCGTTGGCCATGGGGTCTTGTTATGATACCGCTCCCAATCGCCGGGACTCTTTATACCAAGTATCCAATTAAAAAGCAGATAAAAAAGAGCGATACGTTTTAGTATTATCGCTCTTTTTAATGGATATTGGCATTATATACACAGCAGCCGAAGGGCGCAATGCCTCTAACCGGCATATGCCAGATGCCGCGGTGCCGCGGCAAACCGGAACAGGAGAAAATAAAGTTTTAAACAACATGAAAAGCTCTTGTGGAATGATCTTAACTATCGTAAAATAGGGGTATGAGAGTTCAGAGAGGAGTGCTGTAAATGGCTGAAAACATCCTGGACAGGTTTAAGGAAAATCTTGAGGGCGACGATATTGTCGAGCCCGGCCGCACGCTCAGAGTCGGTATAATCGGGACCGGCTGGATTGCCGAGGCCCACATGAACAGTTACCTCAATATGCCGGATGTTGAAATTGTGGCGGGCGCGGACATCATTCCGGGTAAAGCCGAGGCGTTCTTCGCGGGCTACGGCGTAAAGGGCGCAAAGCTGTTTCCGAGCCACAGGGAGCTGATTGATTCGGGGCGCGTGGACGCCGTTAGTATCTGCACCTATAACACCGCCCATGCCGAGTGCGCCATCTACGCGCTTGAACACGGCGTTCATGTGTTGCTTGAAAAGCCCATGTGCGTCACGCTGGAGGAGGCTGTGGCTATCATAAAAGCCGAGAGGGCGAGCGGCAAAATCCTTTCAATCGGTTTCCAGCCCCGCTTTGATGAAAATATGAAGATGATCAAAAATATTGTGCAGTCGGGTGAATTGGGCGACATTTATTACATACAGACCGGCGGCGGACGCAGGCGCGGCATCCCGACGCCCTATGGCACCAGCTTTATCGAAAAGGAGACGGGCGGCATCGGCGCCTTGGGCGATATCGGCTGTTATTCCCTGGATATGGTGCTCAACGCCATCGGCTATCCGAAACCGCTGACGGTGAGCGGATACAAGTCCGCCTTCTTCGGCACGGACCCGAAAACCTACCCGGCCCATCCCGAATACGCGCAAAAGTTCGGCGTGGACGACTTCGCCGCGGCGTTCATCAGGCTCGAGGGCGGTATCATTCTCGATTTCAGAATTGCGTGGGCCATGAATATGGACACACCCGGCGACACACTCATCCTCGGGAAAAAGGGCGGCCTGCGCATCCCGTCGACAGAATGCTGGAACGGCTCGGTCGGCGGCCCCATGACCATCTATCACGAGGTGGCGGGGCAGCAGGTTGAAACGGTGATCCCCGTCATCGGCGACGGCGGAGAGGACGGCGGGCCCGCGCTGTTTGACAAAAAAATCCGCACATTCCTCAACGCAGTCAAGAGCGGCGGCACAGCGCCCGTTCCAAGCAGCCAGATTCTCTACAATCAGGCGATTATCGACGGCATTGCAAAGTCGGCCGCGCTTGGGCGCGAGATTGACATTGTGATCCCCGAGCTCACGTAAGCAGGATCGTTTCAATGACACGGCGGGTCTGATTCCCCGCGGCTCAGCCCTCCTTTTGGGCAAGCGCCTCCATTTTATCCCTGAGGGCGAGCAGGTCGGCAAAGGCGGCGGGCTTGTTTTCGGCCGAGCGCAAAAGCGCCGCCGGGTGGAAAGTCCCCATCATCCACGTGCCGTTTTTCAGGAAGAATTCGCCGTGCTGCCGCGTCACGCGAAAATCCGGCGCAATCAGGGCCTGAGCCGCGACGCGCCCAAGGCAAACAATAGCCTTGGGCCTTATAATTCTGACCTGGCTGCGCAGATAGCCGATGCAGGCCTCGATTTCATCGGGAGCCGGGTCCCGGTTCTGAGGGGGACGGCACTTGACCATATTGGCTATGTAGACATTTTCCTGACGTGAAAAACCGGCGGCCAGAAGCATTTTGTCCAGCAGGATGCCCGCCCTGCCCACAAAGGGTTCCCCCTGTAAATCCT
The DNA here is from genome assembly GCA_031285645.1 of Oscillospiraceae bacterium. Taxonomy (GTDB): domain Bacteria; phylum Bacillota; class Clostridia; order Oscillospirales; family Ruminococcaceae; genus WRAV01. The sequence continues at coordinate 5,752 of JAITVU010000203.1, forward strand.
CGTTTGCGCCAGGCCCCTCGCCGACGAGCATCACCCGGGACGCCGGATTGCCGACGCCGAAGACAACATTGGTGCGCGTTGGGGCGAGCTTGCAGGCTGTGCACGCCTCGACACTGCGGCGCAGGTCGTCGAGCGTCTGTATCATATTCATATCGGTCCCTTCCTAATGCGGATTGGTTAAGACTTGCGGTGATCCAAATGAAACAAAATGGACGCCCGAAACACACGGCTTCGGGGGATTCACGGCAAGGGACACCCAAAGCATTTTGTGTTCCATATGCGCCTGTATTTTATTCAAAAATTATACCATACCGGGGCGGGTGGGACAAGCGGAAGGGTTAAATGTTTAACAATCATTGCGATTATCTGTTATTTGCGTTATACTGAACACTGATTAAAAGCTAAAAGCTTTGAATTATATGCCCGGAAGATTCTCGGCCCCGCGTATAAACGCTTTTGATATAAATCCGTATGATAAGCGGCCGGGCCGCGCAAATCACATACATAGAGGAGAAAAAAATGAGCAAACAGTTTATTGTTGAAACATCCGCCCGGCACGCCCATGTATCCGAGGCCGATCTCGAGACTTTATTCGGCAAGGGTCACAAGCTGACGATAAAAAAAGAACTGTCACAACCCGGGCAGTACGCCTGCGAGGAGCGCGTCGATGTAGTCGGCCCCAAGAGTACAATTAAAAATGTCAGCATACTTGGCCCCACACGCTCGGCGACCCAGGTTGAAATCTCCCTGACCGACGCGCGCACGCTTGGCGTGACGCCGCCTGTGCGCGAATCCGGCGTTTTGGACGGCAGCGCCCCCTGTAAGCTGGTCGGTCCGGCCGGTGAAATCGATCTCCCCCAGGGCCTGATCGCGGCTAAACGCCATGTCCACACAACACCCGAAGACGCTAAAGAACTCGGCGTAAGCGATAAGGATATTGTCTGCGTCAGAATCAAAACCGAGGGGCGCGCCCTTATTTTTGACGATGTCGTGGTGCGCGTCAACTCCGAGTACGCGACGGCAATGCATATCGATACGGACGAGGCGAACGCGGCCGGCGCAAGCGGACAGGTGTACGGTGAAATCGTCAAGCTTTGATTTGTCCGATGCCCGGCCTTTTATCGATCAATAATCGTCAAACCAACAAAACCGGATCACGATTTTTGATCCGGTTTTGTCCGTTCGCCGGGAAAAGGAATGTATATGAAATACGCCGATTATTTTAAGGGAATCCCGCTGCTGGAAACGCCGAGGATTTCACTCCGCGCTTTTACCCGCGACGATATTCAGCCTTATGAGGCGATTATAGGCGATCCTTGCGTGCGCCGTTATTTAGGGAACGGCGTCGAACCCTTCAAGGATCAGATGGCGGCGGAGCGTTGGCTTGGCAATATCAATGGCCGTCTGCTTAAGGCAAAGCGCGTTTTTACGTGGTGCGTCACGTATAAGCCGGAGCAAAGCGCGATCGGGCGCATTGATTTGGGCGGTTTTGAGTACCGCACAGTGGGCGAAATATCGTATCATCTGGCGCGGGACTATTGGGGCCGGGGGCTTGCGACTGAAGCCGTCGGGGCCGTTTTGGCGTTTGGCACCCAAAAGCTTAAACTGCACCGCATTGAGGCGATGGTGCTGCCCGGCAATAAAGCTTCTCTCGTGGTCCTCTATAAGAACGGCTTTGAGGAGGAGGGCCTGCTGCGCCGGCACCGTTTCGGCCGGGAGTTTCATGACGCTGTGATGCTGTCCGTGATCAAAGAAGAAAACCTCGGCGCATCAAAATAGTTTTAAACGGATATAGCAAATATCAGGGATTTGCATCAGGAGGCAGAGCATATGATCCTTTCCGGTCTCGAAATTGAGCGGCAGATTAAAGAGGGCCGTATTAAGATCACACCTTATGACAGAAGGTATCTGAACCCGAACAGCTACAATCTTCGTCTGCACAGCGAACTTCTTGTTTATACCGACGATGTGCTGGACATGAAAAAACCCCTTCAGACACGCAAGATCATCATTCCCGACACAGGTCTTGTCCTCTCCCCCGGCGTTTTATACCTGGGGCGCACCTACGAGCATACACAGACGGATTATTATGTGCCCATGTTGGAGGGGCGCTCGTCGACAGGCAGGCTCGGGCTTAATATCCATGTCACGGCCGGTTTTGGCGATATCGGCTTTCGCGGCTACTGGACGCTCGAGATTCAGTGCGTTCAGCCGCTTAGAATCTATCCCATGGTCGAGATCGGCCAGATTTATTATCACTGTATTGAAGGCGCGTATTTTAAATATGAAAGCGATAAGTACCAGGATAACGCGGGTATACAGCCCAGCATGATCCACAGGGATTTCGAAAAAATGACATAACAGGGTTGCGCGTTTTTATGGATCTTACGGGTAAAAGGAAAAGACCTTGGGACGGCGTCCCAAACCCGCCAAACCCTTTAAAAAGCGTTTGATCGTAAACCTGTTTATTATGAACCGAAGGGGTATCATACCGAATGCCGGCGCAGCCGGCAATGCGTCATTGCTGCGCATCCATTCCCTCTTCGCCCCCGCAAGGGCGTTAAAGAATCGCAAAGCGGTTCTTCTAAGGAACACACAGTGTTCCATGAATCATTAATTTTTAATACCCCGCAGTCTTGCTGCGGGGAGGTTCATTCACGCGGCATTTCTGTCGCGGGTGTCCAGAGGGATATTATGGTAAAATTTTTTAAACAGCTGCGCGTCTTGTTGACTTTGGGTCCCGCGCGGCTTATACTGAAATTGACAGCCGGGTGACAACAACAGTGTTATGGGTGGGTTGTTTTGAAACGGGTTCAGCGGTTTTAAACGGCGGGGCTTCATGATCAGCCTTTGTCAGGGCGCCCGGACCGCGGACCCCGACGGGACAACCAACATTGTGACAAACGACTTGGAGGGATCGCCGTGAATCGACAGCCTGTCATTACAATCAGCCGTGAGTTTGGCAGCGGGGGACGTGAAATTGGCGAGCGGATCGCCAATGAACTGGGTATACAGTATTACGACAGGAAGCTGATCGATATTGCCGCCGAGCAGAGCGGCCTGTCGCCGGATTTTATCCGCGACAACGAGCAGAAAATCACAAACAGCTTTCTCTTCAACATATCGGTGAGCGGTTATTATTCCGGCAACGCGTTTGCCCGCGACAACCTGTTGCCTGAGGATAAGCTCTTTTTAACGCAGGCTAAAATCATACAGGATATCGCGGACAGGGAAGCGTGCGTCATTGTCGGGCGCTGCGCGGACTATATACTGCGTAAAAACAGCGATTGCCTGAATATTTTTATCTATTCGGACAAGGAGAGCAAAATAAAGCGCGCCGTGGCCGAATACGGCATTGACCCGGCCAAGGCCGCGGGTATACTGGATAAGCAGGATAAAGCGCGTGCGAATCACTATAACCACTATACGGGCAATACATGGGGCGATAAGGGTAATTATCATCTTTGCCTGCACAGCGGCTTTCTCGGGGCCGATAAAATTGTCTCCATGGTTGTGTCCCTTTTCAGGGATGAAGCTGCCTCGCCGCGTTAATACGCGGCTTTAACAGATGGGCAACATGCGCGTGGTTGAAAACCGGTCCTGTTTTAAACCTGTATGGCTATATGGAAAACCGCCGTTGCGGCACTTTTAAAACCATGAATACGAGCCGCCCAAAGCAGTGTGTTTGGGCGGCTTTTTATATACTTGACAATATTTTTTTATCTCTATATACTTATATCTATAGTGAAACGCTGGGGCCTTGGGGTCTCCGGGCGTTTTTTTACACCCCACGCCGCTGCGCAGCCATACATGGTTATGATACAGGTTTTACATATATAGTGAACAAACGCGGAGGCCAACGTGTTTTCGGGAGGCCGGCCGGGCTTGCCTGCGCGGTTTTATAGTCATTGCGGTTTGAAATTGCCCGTTGATTATGAACCAAAAAGGTTTGATACCCTGCGGCCCGGTATCGTCGGCTTGATACCCCGGGGCTCTGTCCCGGGGAGGGTCATTCAAACCGTAATGACCTAATGGGAATGCACTTTGCTATGCTTCTATGCGGGTCAGCCTTAAAGCGCATTCACGATATCACGCCTGTTCCCTGTTTACGGTGCGAAAAGCCCAGGCCTCATTCGCGCGACTGCTCCGCGACCGGATATTTTGAGGTTCGCCGGGTATAAACCGTTTCAGATGACCGGTATGTCCTTTACAGGAATAGTCCGGAGCGTATGGATCTGCTGTGTATCTGTTTCAGACAGTGTTTCCCTGCTTCTTTATGGCGCCAGGCGGCGTTTAGAAATGGAGTTTTTATGTCAAACAAAGATGTGGTTCAAGAAAACAAGATGGGCGTCATGCCCGTCAAAAAATTGCTGATCTCAATGTCGCTGCCGATGATGCTCTCCATGCTTGTGCAAGCCCTGTACAACATAGTCGACAGCGTGTTTGTCGCCCAGATCAGCGAAAATGCCCTCACGGCGGTGTCCCTGGCCTTCCCCGTGCAAAACCTGATGATTTCGATCGCGGGGGGCACCGGCGTCGGCATCAACGCGCTGCTGTCCAAGAGCCTCGGGGAAAAAAACCAGGATGAGGTTAACAGGGCGGCCAACAACGGCGTCATGCTCGGATTCCTCAGTTATCTGGTTTTTATGGTCGCGGGCCTTCTTTTTTCCCGTTTCTTCTTCGAGACGCAGACAAGCGATCCCGAAATTATCCGCTACGGCGCCGAATACTTGTCCGTCTGCACAGTCGGTTCCGTCGGGCTTTTCGGCCAGATGATTTTTGAGCGCCTGCTGCAGTCCACGGGTAAAACCATGTACAGCATGGTCTGCCAGAGCGTCGGCGCCGTGATCAACATAATTTTTGATCCTATTATGATCTTCGGCCTGTTTGGATTCCCGGCTATGGGCGTTGCGGGCGCGGCGCTGGCGACGGTTTTAGGCCAGCTTGTCGGCATGTCGATCGGCCTGTATTTTAATGTGGCCAAAAACCGCGAGATCCGCTTTGCCATCCGCGGCTTCAGGCCCAGCGGCGCCACAATCAGGCGCATTTACGCCGTTGGCCTGCCGTCCATCATCATGACGTCCGTCTCGTCCGTCATGACATTCGGTATGAACAAAATCCTGCTGGGTTTCACGTCCACGGCAACGGCTGTTTTCGGTGTCTACTTCAAACTGCAAAGCTTTATTTTTATGCCTGTTTTCGGGCTTAACAACGGCATGGTGCCGATTTTATCCTACAATTATGGGGCCAAAAACCGCCAGCGCATGGTACAGACTATCCGCTACAGCATTATGTACGCGGTCATCATCATGGTTGCGGGCTTTGTCCTATTTCAAATATTCCCCGCCGGCCTTCTTTCGTTTTTTAACGCGTCGGAAGAGATGGTCGCGATTGGCGTGCCCGCCTTGCGCATCATCAGCTACAGCTTTATTTTCGCCGGCTTTTGCATTGTGAGCGGCTCGGTTTTTCAGGCGCTTGGGAAAGCGGTATTAAGTCTGATCAATTCCGTGGCGCGGCAACTCGTGATCCTGCTGCCCTCGGCTTATCTGCTGTCCTTGCTCGGTACTGTCGATTATGTCTGGTTCTCCTTCCCTATTGCCGAACTCATGTCTCTGACCCTCACGTCATTCTTTCTTGTCCATGTCTACAGGCGCGTCATCAAACCCCTGGCCCCCGGCGAAGAACGTGCCCGTGTATACGGGGGCGCCCCGGATGAGGCCTCCGCGCCCTGATATACTGATGTAAAAACGCAGCATAGGGGCGAAACCCCGGTGTACTGTCCTGTGCTTCACTCCGCCGCGCAAAAGAAGTACAGAAATTAAAAACAGAGGGTCCTTTATGGATCCTCTGTTTTAGGTGCTGTTGACACAAGGTTGTTCAAGTGGATTTTCGAGAGAATTTTGATGGATTTTTTTCGAGGAGGACGCAGGTGGGCTGACGCCCGGCAAGAACGACGAAGAAAAAAGACACAAAATTCGCCGAAAAGACACTGTATCGTTCTTGTGTCAACAGTGCCTAATTAAAAGCAAAAACCGCGCGGCTCTCAGCCGCCCCGCACTCGATTTCAAAGCGGATGGTGTCGTCCGTCGTGATATATTGGTGCGCGCTGACGGAGTCAAAATACGCCTGATCCCTAAGCGCGTTTTCAAATTTGAAGTAATCACTCCGGTCCGTCGCGGTTCCGACAATGGTAAGAGATTTGCCGTGGTAAGTGAAGCTCTCAATGGAGATCGCGTCGTTGAGGCTCTCATAGATCGTGACGAACGTGTGAACCTCGTTGACGGGAATCATCTCAAAATTGATATAAGCTGTGGTCACGGCGCCGATGAACTTGATCAGGACGTCAAGCTTTTGCGGCTGTGTGATGATGTCCGTAAAGCTTGTGGAGTCCTGCGACAGGACGGATGTTACAAACCGGCTTTGCCGGTATAGTGTGCTTTTAGCCACTGTCTGCGCCGCAAG
>JAITVU010000212.1 GCA_031285645.1 Oscillospiraceae bacterium
AGGAAACAAGTTCCTTGCGCGTACTCTCATCCGCGCCGACGAGGTACTTCCTTGATTTTCCTTTGACGATACATTTGTTATCGAGGGCTGTGAGAATCCATCGTGTTTCTTGTTCAGGCATGATTTCACCCCGTATAATTTGAAATTTAAGTTATAAACAAATATTTTGTAGCTGTACAAATTCTAGTGACATGGCAAACGCCATGCGCCGCGAAGCGGCTTGTACCTGCTGCATACACGCATAATGTTTATATTATTTTAAACCCCGGCCGGACTTTTATCCATAATCCAAATCAAAAAAACAGGCATTTATCCATCAGATAAAATGCCTGTGAACCATAAATAAAATATGTTATTTTTTCTTAAGTTGAATAAAAAAGTATGCTTTAAAGACCTGTGAGAATGTTATCGGCTGTTTCGGCCCGCAGTGGCCGGGATTGCCGTGGCTGCTTAATGTGTATGCGCGATGCTGGTTTTTGAGAGAGCGCGGCGCGGTAAGCGCCAAAACCGATCGCATTGTTATCCGTTTCATCGCTGTCGGCGGGGGCGGGGCTGTCGACGCCGGACTCGGATTTTTCATCCTGAGTCGACTCCACATCCGGGCCATTCGCATCCTCAACCGGCGCGCTTATCCAGGACAGCGCGGCATACTGTTCGCCGGACATGAATTTTTCCCGTTCCTTCATCAGAAGATTCATGTGTTTGGCGATAAAGCCGATCTCTTCGCGGTCCGTTTTTCTGACATCATCGAGGAGCGAGTGCATTTGCAGAATATGATACTGGTTGACATCGTCTTTAGTCCGGCTTTGCCCCAGTTCGGCCCGATAAGCCGAGATATTGCGCGCGCGCACGGAGCGCACATAGCGCTGGGGCGCTTCACGCATGATGTAGGCATAAGGCTTATCGGTTGTTGTGAATCCGGCGGGACTTGAGGACGCCCGGCTTAAAGGCGGAAGGCTGTTGACCGACGAGGCGCGCGCCGTCGCGCCGATCGCCCATGATTTGCTTTCCGCGGAAAAAACACCGATATTGTTCCAGTTAAGCTGCAAAATCATCACCTGCCTTTGTGGTCTGTTCAGGTCACGTTGAAAATCAGCAAAAGGCGCGTATACAGTGATTAAGCACAAAATAGTATTGAATAACCAATTTTATTATAGCAATATTTTTTCTGAGGGTCAATACGATGGCTGAATGTTCGCGGAAACAGCGGTTATTGAATAATTCACGCGCATGGATAACGGAAATGGTCAAAACAGGTTTTCAGATATTTGTCATAATGACACTATCATTATTTTTATTATAATGCTATAGTCATATTAAGATAAACCCGCCGCGTGGTACAGGAAATTGTTAAAACACAGCCACACCGGACCGGCGCAAACGCCGTGATAAGAAAGGAATGGTTATGAAATGCTTAACGCACAGTTGTCCCGGCTGCTCAATGAACAGATAGCCAAGGAGTTTTATTCCGCATATCTTTACCTCAATATTGCCAATTACTACAACGACGCGGGGCTTGGCGGCTTTGAGAATTGGTTTAATGTGCAGGCCCAGGAGGAGAGGGATCACGCCATGCTCTTTCGCACCTATTTGCTGAACAGCGATGAAAAGGTGACGCTGCTCCCCATCGACGCGCCCGGCGGGGATTTCAGCAATTTTTTGCAGCCGCTTAAACTGACGCTCAGCCATGAGCAGCAGGTAACAGCCTCAATCAACAATATCTACGGCGCCGCTTATGCGCAAAAGGATTTCAAAAGCATGCAGTTCCTCGACTGGTTCGTCAAGGAACAGGGAGAAGAGGAAAAGAAGGCCACGGATTTGATCAAGAAATACGACTTGTTCGCCTCAGACGCCAAAGGGCTTTACCAGCTCGATCAGGAACTCGGCGCGAGAGCGTATACGGCGCCCACGCTTGTCCTGTGATTTTTAAGATAAAATATGGCTGCTTTATGGTTTTCTGACATTAAACAGCCATTTGAAAATCAAAGAAATGAAGTGGTTTGTTCTATAGCTCTATAATGACTGCAGAAAATTACGACGACCGCCGCACTTTATGGTGCGGCGGTATTTTTATTGGAAAGCACGAGAAAAAGGCTTGATTATGTGCAAGCACAGTGATACAATATGTTGTATATTAGATGTCTTGAAAACACCATATATTCAAAGATTTGGCATAAAGGGGGAGACGCGCTTTGAGCGCTCAAGCGATGAAATTGGATGGCAACGCATTGACGGTACTCGAGAAACGCTATGTTTCGAGAGATGAGAACAACAAACCGACCGAAACGGTCGAGGGCCTTTTCCACAGGGTGGCCGCGGCGATCGCCAAAGCTGATTCTGTTTTTGACGCCAGGGCGGATGTCGCCGGTACGGAAAAGGCGTTCTTCGAGATGATGACCGCGTTGGAATTTTTACCCAATTCGCCGACGCTCATGAACGCCGGGAAAGAGCTTGGCCAGCTTTCCGCCTGTTTTGTCCTGCCCGTGGAGGACAGCATGGAGGCCATATTCGAGGCTATCAAACAGGCCGCCCTGATCCATAAATCCGGCGGCGGTATGGGCTTTTCGTTTTCGCGCCTGCGCCCGGCCGGCAGCACCGTTAAATCGACGGGCGGGGTGGCCAGCGGCCCCGTCAGCTTTATGCGTGTCTTCAATATGGCCACCGAAGCCGTTAAACAGGGCGGGACAAGACGCGGCGCCAACATGGGCATCCTGCGGGTGGACCATCCGGATATCATGGCGTTCATTGACTGTAAAAAAGACAACGCCGACATCACCAACTTTAACATATCCGTCGGCATCACGGAGGATTTTATGCGCGCGGTGGAAGCCGGCGCCGATTATGATTTGGTGGATCCCTCCGGAAAGGGTGTGACAGGGCGCCTTTCCGCGCGCGGTGTTTTTGAAAAGATCGTCAACAGCGCCTGGGCCAACGGCGAGCCCGGCATCATTTTCCTCGACAGGCTCAACAGGGATAATGTCGTGCCGTCCCAGGGCGAGATTGAGAGCACCAATCCCTGCGGTGAACAGCCCCTACTGCCGTACGAATCATGCAACCTCGGCTCCATTAATCTCGTCAGGATGCTGAAAGAGGGGAAGACGGGCTACGCCGTTGATTATGAGAAGCTCGGGGAAACCGTTGATAAAGCCGTACACTTTCTCGACAATGTGATCGAGGTGAACCGATACCCGCTTGATTTAATTGACGCGAAAACCAAGGCCACGCGCAAGGTGGGTCTCGGTGTGATGGGGTTTGCGGATATGCTGCTTATGCTGGGCGTGCCCTATAACAGCGATGAGGGCGTGGCGCTCGGCGAGGAGATCATGGCGTTTATCAACGAGACCAGCCACGCCGCGTCCCGGGCGCTCGCCGCGAAAAGAGGGGCCTTTCCGCTATTCCCCGAGAGTGTCTACGCGGACGGGGAGCCGCTGCGCAACGCGACTACAACGACCATCGCGCCCACGGGGACACTGTCCATAATAGCCGGTTGCAGTTCGGGCGTGGAGCCTGTGTTCGCCTACGCGTTTGTGCGCAATGTTATGGACGGCACGGAGCTCGTCGAGACCAATCCGATTTTAAAAGATACGTTGATCAGGCGCGGCCTTTACAGCGACGCTCTGATGCTTCAGATTATTGAGCAGGGCAGCCTGGCCCACATTGACGCCATACCCGCCGACATCCGCCGCGTGTTTGTCTGCTCGCATGATATCAGCCCCGAGTACCATGTCAGGATGCAGGCGGCTTTTCAAAAGCACTGCGACAATGCGGTGTCTAAAACCGTTAACTTTGTGAGCGGCGCGGCGCCCGCCGATGTCGAGGAGACCTATAAGCTCGCGTACCGGCTGGGCTGTAAAGGCATTACAATTTACAGGGACGGCAGCCGCCAGGGTCAGGTGCTTAATATCGGGAAAACCGTCAAAACCGCCGAAGCGGCTGAAATGCCGCAGGCCGTGCGCCCGCGCCCGCGTCCCGAAAGCATGATGGGTCTGACGAAGCGCGTCGCCATCGGCTGCGGCAACCTGTACATCACGGTTAACTACGACGAGAAGGGCATCTGTGAAGTGTTCACATCCACCGGCAAGGCGGGCGGATGCCCCTCCCAGTCCGAGGCGACGGCGCGGCTGACGTCGATCGCCCTACGCAGCGGCATCGACATTGACTATGTTATCAAACAGATGCGCGGTATCCGCTGTCCCTCCACCATCCGGCAGCCCGGCATGAAGTGCACGTCCTGCCCCGATGCCATCGCGCGCGTGATCAAAGAAGTGGACGACAAACTCAAAACAGGCCAGTTTGCCATGCCGGGCGTGTTTGTGCCGGGAAGCGCATCAACGGAGCCGGCGGATACTGATGGTGAAGAGGGCGCCCACTGTCCTGAATGCGGCGAGGTGATGGAGCACGAAGGCGGGTGCGTGTCATGCCGCAATTGCGGATTCTCAAAATGCAATTGACGCAGAAAATACAATTGGATATAATATTTTTGCGCATTACGGCTTGGACCAATCTTAAAAAAAATTATACACTTCGACAAAATAAACCAGTATAATACAGGGAGTTGTTTATTATTCATCGGATTTATCCTGCCTTTTTGATGATAACAACAGTGTTTTTGGCGTTGTTTGTCTTGACCGCCTGTACCGACGAACAGCAGGAAACGGCGGGCAATGCCGATTCGGCCTCATACCAGTATCATGATATCACTGAATACGAAGCTGACGGATGTCTTTTCCAGATGGAGGATGCGCCTCAGAGCGCGGCGGAAGAAGTGGTGGCAAGGGAATTTCTTTACACCATAACGGGCAACTTTGATAAAAAATACGATGTCTGGAGCGGAGCCGAAGCGCACGGGATTTCCCATGAGAATGAGAAGAAAAACCGCGCGGAAGGCCTTTTTGTGAACACATATATCCTGCACGGCATTGATACGCTGACGCCGGAGCAATATACGGCGGCGACGCTTGACGGCGGCGAGGAAAACCCCTATTACTTCGCCGCGCTTGACGGCCTGACGGCGAAATATGGAATCGTGGACGCTTTTTCCATCATTAATGTCTGCTATACAATGGACATGAGCGCCGAATCTGTTGCGGCGGGGCCGCAGTGGGGCCCGGGAACGTACACACGCAATTTTCTTGTGGCGCCGGATGCCGATCGTGGATACCGCATTTATGACCTGGATGTGCCGCGGGCTCTTATAGAGCCGGAGTAAGGCGGATAAAATATGGAATATGTACCCGCCAAAAGTATTGTATACAGGGATAAATCTCCGGACTGGTTCGGAACGGACTATAAAATGAATATTTACAGGGGCTGCTGCCATGGCTGCATTTACTGCGACAGCAGAAGCGACTGCTACCAGATTGGCGACTTTGACACTGTAAAAGCCAAGGAAAATGCCCTCGATATCATCAGGGACGACTTGCGGCGCAAAGTAAAGCGCGGCGTTGTGGTGACGGGGGCGGCAAGCGATCCCTACAATCCTTATGAAAAGGAGCTTTTGCTGACGCGGCATGCCCTGGAACTGATTGACATATATGGTTTTGGCGCCGGCATCGCGACCAAGAGTCCGCTTATAGCCCGGGACCGGGACATACTGGCGCGTATCGCCGCGCATGATCCCGTCATTGTGAAAATTACGGTGACATGTGCCGATGACGCTGTGTCCCGGGTGATCGAGCCCGGTGTCGCTGTTACAAGCGCGCGGTTTGAAGCCATGCGCGCGCTGGCGGACGCGGGGCTGTACAGCGGCGTTTTGATGATGCCGCTGCTGCCCTTTATCAACGATACCGACGACAATGTCGCAGAGATTGTGCGTCTGGCGGGGAGGAGCGGCGCACGCTTTATTTACCCCGCGTTCGGCCTGACAATGCGCTCCGGCCAGCGTGAATACCTCTATAAGGCGCTCGACGCCTCTTTTCCCGGCGTCAGGGAAAAGTACGCGGCGCAATTTGGCGGGCAATACAGTTGCCGGTCCCCGCGCGCGGAGCAGCTTTGGCAAATTTTCAAAAAGGAATGCGATGCTTATGGCATTGTCTACCGGATGGCCGACATTATTAAGGGGTACAGGGCGGATTATGACGAGGAACAGCTCACATTGTTCTAACGCCTGTTGGCTAAGGTACAGCAAATACAAAAATGAACCAAATAAGCCCTTTTTGGGCCGCGGCCCGGTATCGCCGGCTTGATACCCCGGGGTCTCGCCCCGGGGAGGTTCATTGAAAGCGCTGCGATGAACGGCTCAGTTCTGTTTCGAAGTCCGCTGAAAGCCAATGTGCATAGCGCCGCAAATCCGCCGCGCTTTTGAAAGCGCGGCTCCATAGCGCCGTGAAGCGGCGCTATGCCTTTGGCGGTTTGCCGCCAAAGGGGATTTGCGGCTTGCGCAGCGCATTCCGTTTCCAAGGGCTGACTTATAGCGGCGGGAATAAATAAGTGGAATAGAAAGACATTGAAATTCCCGCCGCATTCGGCAGAAAGTAAATAATAACGTTCCGGTTATTTTTTACTTTTGCTATAATATGATCGTCTGGAGGGAAACAATGGCTAATCATCTTCGTTTCGCCACGCCGGATGACGCGGCGCGCATCGCCGATATATACGCGTATTATGTGCTCAACACGACGGCTTCTTTTGAATATACGCCGCCCGACGCCGCGGAAACGGCGGAGAGAATGGCGGCGGTTACGGCGACATATCCCTATCTCGTTTTTGAAAGAGAAGGCGTTGTCGTCGCGTATGCCTATGCGAGCCGATTCAGGGAGCGTGAGGCATATAAATACGGCGCGCAGCTCTCCATTTATATCGATGAGGCTTATCACGGCAATGGGATCGGCAGGGCCCTTTATGGCGCGCTCCTGGATTTGCTGGCCGCGCAGGGGATATACAATGTTTACGCCGGCATTACGCTGCCAAACGAGAAAAGCGTGGGATTGCATCGGGCTATGGGCTTTAAGGAAGTGGGGGTTTACCACAGCACAGGGTATAAATTTGGCCGGTGGCTCGATGTGATGCATATGGAAAAGGCCCTGAACGCGTATCAAGACGTGCCCGAACCGGTTCTGAGCATCCACGCGTTAAACGAAGCGAATAAAGAGGCGATTTTAGCGCGGTATTATAGTTAGACTACTAAAAAGCTTATCCCTTTAATAGAGAAAGGTGAAAAACAGGTGGATAATTTCAATACAAATAGTATAAAGAACAATGGCAGTATGATCCGCCATTGATTTTTATACTATTTGTATATATTAATGGGCTGAAAATCGGGCGTTAGATCAAACCTTCATCCATCAGGGATTGGGCGGCCAGCATAACGCCGAGCTTCCCGGAATGCCAGGTCAACCCGCCCTGCATCCAGGCGGCGTAAGGCGGACGCATGGGTCCGTCGGCCGACAGTTCAATCGACGCGCCCATATTGAAGGCGCCGGCCGCCATGATGACCTTATTGTCA
>JAITVU010000251.1 GCA_031285645.1 Oscillospiraceae bacterium
TATGTGATAGTCGTTCCCGTTTTCCCCGCCGCCGCTTATGAGTATTGACGTACAGGGAATAGGATCCCCACGCGGCGGATTGTCCGATGATTCCCCAAAATAACGGTTCCATTTTAAACTGCCTGCTATGATCATATGCCAATAGCTTATTTTGCCGTTAATTGGGGGATAGATATCCATATTTGGGTCATTCCTTTCTCACAACTAGCCTGGACAAAACGGCCATGAGGAGGTGACCATTTTTATATTTAAGCATTCAATATTCAAGTTTCTCCATTCCGGACACATAGCTCAGGCGGAAAGAAATTCCCATACATGTTAATAATACATAATATGAGCGGTTTTGAACATATATAAAATTATAAAAATGAGTGATGCTTTTTCGCCGAAAAAACCGCATACCAGCTGATGGTTTTATGCGGTTTTTTCAATATTCGGTGTAATAATGCAATTATGTTAGCATATGCGCATCTTGCGGTCAACACAAAAGCAGATGAATTGCCGAGGCAATTCATCTGCTTTTTAACGACGCTAAAACTTATCCAGTGAACGCGCACGCAACAGTATAGTCATACAGGTTTAAAACCGGATCAATCTTAAGTTACAGCGGGCCTTACCCGCTGCCACACTTCGCGCGGATATGACGTAACAGGTATGGTCAAAGCGCTTAATACCAATATCCGTTAAAAAAAGCGATAAAAACGTCGCTCAGAACGCGGTTGAACTATATTGGCCGCTTCGCGGCCCGGGATAAGGAACCGTCCCAAGAAGCAAGGAACCATCCTCTTCGTTTTATTAAGCCCCGCGCGGATCCTCCTCAAAGGGCACAACGTCGGATGTCGCGAGATACCAATCCAGGAGCCTGCGTTCCAGTTCACGCTGCTGTTCGCGGTATTCGTCCCGGCCATAAGCATTTTCCAACTCCAGCGGGTCTTTATTCAAATCGTAGAATTCGCTGTCTTCTATAAACGAACGCCTGACCAGCTTATAATCTTTTGTGCGGATCATCACAGCCCTGCCCACACTGCCCGGGTGTTCCAGCTGCTGCAGGCCTTTGGGATAATAAATCGTCTCGGGCTTCGTCATGAAGCTTGTCGTCGGCTTCGGTATTCCCTCATTACACTGGGGTTCATTGGGATTATATCCGCCCTCGCAGTATGCCGCGCGATCGGGATCGCCCGGCGCGCCGTTGATCTGGTCGATGAGGGATGTGGCGAAATGCGTGTGTTTAATCTCAATCCCGGCGTCATCGAGCATTGTCGGCATGATATCAAAGAGCTCGACAATCTCAGATACCCTGTGTCCGGCTTTGCAGCCCGGCGCGCGGATAATGAGCGGCACGCGCGTCAGCACATCTTCGCAGCCGCTCGGCCATTTTTCAACCAAATCATAATCGCCCGCGTAATCGCCGTGATCCGCGCTGGCAATCAGCATGGTATCGTCCTCAATGCCGTTATCCTTAACACAGTCCATCAACTCGCCGAGCAAGGTATCGATGTAGGACGTCATGCCCATATAGACCGCGTGCGTCTTTTTAAAATCAGCGTCGTCTATATCCCTGTACTGCCTGATCAGATTGTGGAACGCGGGTTTTCCCGTCCCGCGCGGACGCAGGTCAGGCACATCATTCTCGCTGTACATGCTGTAATAGGGTTCCGGCGCCGTATAGGGGCAATGCGGAAAAATCAGCGGTAAAAACAGGACAAAGGGTTTATCCCCCTTCTTCCTGCTTTTTATAAAATCCATGCCCGCCTTGAGATTCATGTAATCGCTGTGCCGCGTGTAATCGCCCTCCATGGGCTCATAGAGAAAATCATAATACCCTTTTTCGCCGAACGGGACGAGCGGCTTTCCGTGTTTCGCGTCCGGGTCTCTGCGGTTTTCAAACACATCCGCCGACAGCGGTATGCTCTCCTGTGAGAGGACATCGTTTTTCCCGTATACACGCACTTCGTATCCGGCTTCCTTGAAGTAGCGCAGGAGATTGTTTTCATGCGGTTTAATCAGGTTCCACAAAGTCCTGTGGCCCGCGACATGGACATAATGTCCCGTGAAAAGGCTCACGCGTGACGGTGAGCAAACGGGGTTTTGCACATGGCACTGGTCAAACGTGACGCCCTCCCGCGCCAGACGGTCAAAATTCGGGGTCTTGATCTTGCTGTTCCCATAACAGCTGAGCGTTTCCGCGCGCAACTCATCAGGGAAAAATAATATGTAATTCATATACCCTGCCCTCCTGTTATCATTTATGATCAAGTGACAAAATACGCACTCTTATAAAGTATATTATACATTAAATATCAGCTGAATACAGGTTTTAACCTCAGCGCCTACACGGTCAGGCCCGCTGAGATAAAAATATTCTTTGCCTTTTCCACGCTGCGGCTGTGCGCCGGCGGCACATCGCCGAGCGTATAGTCAAGGCCCAGCTGCCGCCACTTGTACTCCCCCATCTTATGAAACGGAATAACCTCCACTTTTTTAACATTTGTCAGCGTTGTCAGATAACGCGCCAGAAGCCTCAGTTCCGTCTCGTCGTCGGTCAGTCCCGGTACCAGAACATGCCGCACCCAAACGGGAATGCTGAGGTTGCTGAGATATTTGGCAAACATCAGCACGGGCTCCAGCTCGGCGCCTGTGATCTCGAGAAAACGCTCGGGCACTATGGACTTGATATCGAGCAGAACGAGGTCCGTAAAGCTCAGCAGCCGCTCGATTTGCGGCGTCATTTTGCAAAACCCGGACGTATCGATGGCCGTGTGGATGCCGTTTTCCCGGCACCGCTCAAAAAGCGCCGCCACAAACAATGGCTGGAGCAGCGGCTCTCCCCCGCTCACCGTCACGCCGCCGCCGGAAAAACGCATATAGGAGCGGTACTTCACAATTTCTTCCATCAGTGTTTTCACATGTGCTTCCGTCCCCACATTTGGTTCCCAGGTGTCGGGATTGTGACAGTACAGGCATCTGAGCGGGCAGCCCTGCATGAAAACAACAAAGCGGATGCCGGGACCGTCGACTGTACCGCAGGATTCGACCGAATGGGTATATCCCGTTAATTTCATGCCTGCCTCCTCATACTTATGAGCACGTGACGCCGTGTATTAATCCATGCCCAGACCGGCCTAAAAAGGGTTTAATATATGAACTTTACAATCAAACAGGCTTTACGCTCTTTTATTTTCAGAATTTTTCATGGAATGTGCGCTGTATGATGTCGAGTTGCTGTTCCCGCGTCAGCTTGATAAAGTTAACCGCATAGCCGGACACACGTATTGTAAGCTGCGGGTACTTCTCGGGATGATCCATGGCGTCGAGCAATGTCTCGCGGTCAAACACGTTCACATTGATATGGTGCCCGCCGTCATGGAAATAACCGTCCATGATACCCGTCAGGTTGCGGACGCGCTCCTCTGTATTCTTACCCAAAGCACGCGGAATGATTGAAAATGTGTAGGATATGCCGTCCTGCGCATAGTCGTACGGCAGCTTCGCCACCGAAGCCATGGAGGCGATCGCGCCCTTTGTGTCCCGCCCGTGCAGGGGGTTGGCGCCGGGCGCGAAGGGTTCGCCTGATTTGCGCCCGTCCGGCGTGCTGCCGGTTTTTTTGCCGTACACCACATTCGATGTAATGGTCAGAACCGACAGGGTGGGCACGGCGCGGCGGTAGGTTTTTTGTTTTTCGAGTTTTGACATGAAACTGCGGACAAGTTGGCTTGCTATATTGTCCACCCGCGCGTCGTTATTGCCAAAGGCCGGGTAATCGCCCTCCACTTCATAATCCACGGCCAGTCCCATCTCATTGCGGATGACCTTCACCCGCGCATACTTCATGGCGGACAGCGAATCCGCCACCACGGAAAGCCCGGCAATGCCGCAGGCCTCGGTGCGCAGAATCGTCTCGTCGTGCAGCGCCATCTGCAGGCTTTCGTAATTATACTTATCGTGCATGAAATGGATGACATTGAGCATGTTGATATAAAGACCCGACAGCCACTCGAGCATGCGGTCAAACTTGCGCGCCACTTCATCATAATCCAGATAGTCGGACGTGATGGGCGCGAACTCAGGGGCGACCTGCTCGCCCGTTTTTTCGTCCTTGCCGCCGTTGATTGTGTAAAGAAGCGCCTTGCCAAGATTGGCCCTCGCGCCAAAAAACTGCATCTGCTTGCCAATGCGCATCGCCGACACACAGCACGCGATGCCGTAGTCGTCGCCCCAGTAAGGCCGCATCAGGTCGTCACTCTCATACTGGATCGACGATGTGTCGATCGAGGCTCTGGCGCAAAAAAGCTTAAAGCCCTCCGGTAAGGCATTGCTCCATAAGACGGTCATATTCGGCTCGGGGGCGGGGCCAAGGTTATAAAGCGTGTGCAGCATGCGAAAGCTGCTTTTCGTTACGAGCGTCCGGCCATCCTCGGCCATGCCGCCGAGCGCCTCCGTGACCCATGTGGGGTCGCCGGAAAACAGCTCGTTGTAGTCGGGCGTGCGCAGGAAGCGGATCATGCGCAGCTTCATGGAGAAGTGATCCATCAGCTCCTGCGCTTCTTCCTCCGTCAGAACGCCGTTTTTCATGTCGCGCTCGACATAAATATCCAAAAAGGTGGAAACACGGCCCAGGCTCATCGCCGCGCCGTCCTGCTGTTTTGTCGCGGCGAGAAAGCCGAAATAGGTCCACTGGAACGCTTCTTTAGCGCTCGCGGCCGGAAGGGCGATATCCATACCGTAGGAAGCCGCCATGGCTTTGAGCTCTTCAAGAGCTTTTATTTCTTCGCTGAGTTCCTCCCGGCGGCTGATGACATCCTCACTGTACGCCGGCATGTCCATATGGGCGTACTGGCTTGTTTTATCCTCAATAAGCCGATCGACACCGTAGAGCGCGACGCGCCTGTAATCG
>JAITVU010000262.1 GCA_031285645.1 Oscillospiraceae bacterium
CGACGACTTATCGCTCAAGGACGTTTGACGATGCCGCCGACGGGACCGGCAGCGGGGAAGGCGTCGGCGCTATTGTGATAAAGACAGTGAAAAGGGCTTTACAGGACAGGGATCACATATATGCGATCATAAAGGGAAGCGCCGTCAATCAGGACGGGCGGTCAATGGGCTTGTCCGCGCCCAACCCCGAAGCGCAGGCGCGTGTCATTGTGAGTGCTTGGGAGAAAGCTGGAATCAATCCGAATCATGTCGGCATGATTGAGGCTCATGGAACGGGGACAAAATTGGGTGATCCGATCGAGATCAGCGGGATTTCCAAAGCCTTTTCCACTTACACCAGTGATAAGCAGTTCTGCGCCGTCAGTGCCTTGAAGTCCAATATCGGCCACCTCGACAGCGCGGCGGGTATCGCGGGCGTTATAAAGGCCGTTCTCCAGCTCTATCACGGCCAATTGGTTAAAACGCTGCATTTCAGCGCCCCTAACCGCAAGATCGATTTTATTGATTCACCTGTTTATGTCAACACACGCCTGCGTGAGTGGGCCGCGCGCGGACCGGTGAGGCTGTGCGGGGTCAGTTCCTTCGGCATCAGCGGCACGAACTGCCATGTGGTGCTTGAGGAAAGGCCGCCCCGCGAGGCGATTAGCCACGCCGACAGGACACCCACGGTACTGCCCATATCGGCCAAAACGGAAGAGGCGCTCGCCGCCTTAACAGAGAGGTATGCGTCTTTTTTAAAGACGCAGGCGGATGACGCGCTTGGGGATATCTGTTATACGGCGGCTGTGGGGCGCAATCATTATAAATACCGCTTAGCGGTATCAGGCGCGAGTATATCCGAGATCCGCAAAAAACTGGAAAACGCGCTTGGCGGTGCACCTCGCGGGTGCGAAAACGATTCGGAAGCTGCGGCCCGACACGCCCAATTGGCGCAGCGGTATATGCGGGGAGAGGATATTGATTGGGAAACAGTTTTGGCCGCCCCCGGTTTACGTAAGACACGCCTGCCGCTGTATCCGTTTAAGCCCTCGCCGTGCTGGCTGGCCATTCCCGATGCGGCCGATGTGATTCCCCGGAAGCCGCTGCCGGCGTTAAGGGCGGAGCACGTTCCGGCGAAGGTTGAGTTCGTGGGCCTTAACGGCAGGGAAATAACCGATACCGAACAGTATATCGGCCGTATTGTCGCCGGTCTCATAGGCGTCGAGACCATTGATGTCAACGACAACTTTTATCAGCTTGGCGTGGACTCCATCCTCGCTTTGGAGATAGTCCGGGAAGTCGCGGCCGACCGGGGTGTGAACGTCACGGCCGGGGATTTTATGCGCCACCCCAATATAGCGGCGTTCGCCGGTTTTTTAGACGCAATGAACGTAAAAAGCACGGAAAAAAGCGCCTTTAAGCGGGAGATTCCCAGTGCGGAGGAACGGGAATGGTACCCCTTGTCCTCCGCACAAAAAAGAATGTATCTGGCGAGCCGGATGGATGACCGCAGTGTGCATTACAATGTCTCGTCCGCTTACATTTTGCGCGGAACGCTCGACATTAAGCGGCTGGAGGAAGCCTTTGCGGGGTTAATCGACCGGCATGAGGTGCTGCGGACCGCCTTTCATTTTGTTGACGGCGAGGTGCGGCAGAAAATACACGATCACGTGGCGTTTCGTTTGGATGTCAGCGAAGATGAACAGCGGGACGTTCAAAAATTCGTACAGGATCATATCCGGCCGTTTTCCCTCGACGAGGAGTCACTGTTGCGTGTGGCTTTAGGCCGAGCCCCGGATGGGGCGTACATTCTGGTATGCGATATGCATCACATTATATGCGACGGCATTTCGTCGAACATTCTGATGCATGAGCTGGCGGAGCTGTACGAAAAGGGTGAGACGGACCAGGAGGTCCTGCAATACAGGGATTTCTCACAGTGGCAGAATACCGTATTTATTCAAAGCGCGCGGTACCAAAAACAGCGGGCCTACTGGCAAAGTGTTTACGGCGCCCCACCGGAGCAAAAAGAAATCCCGCCGGACTTTGCGCGGCCGCAAACAATATGCTATGACGGCAGCACGCTTTACCGCGGTGTTGACGCGGCCTTGAAAACGGCGCTTGTGCAAAAAGCGGCCGGGCACGGTGTTACGCCGTATGTGTACTTATTCGCGGTTTATACCGTTTTGCTCCGCAAATACACGGGATCATACGAGAGCGTTGTGGGAACGGCGGTTTCGGCGAGAACGCTAAAGGAGTTGGAGCGCGCGGTCGGCATGTATGTCAATACGCTCGCAATCAGGAATACCGTTTCGGACAGCGAGCCGTTTCAAACGCTGTTGGAGCGGGTTAACCAATCGATGCTGGCTGCCTTTGACAATCAGGATTATCCGTTTGAAAAACTGTTGGATACACTCAATCTGCCCGTGCAAATCAATCGTAATCCGTTGTTTGATACGATGTTTATGATGCAAAGCACTCGGAACACGGCCATCCATATGCGGGGGCTTGATATTGAGTGTATCGACAGGGAAGAAAAGTACAGCCAGTTTGATTTGAGATGGAATTTTTATGAACGGGACGGCAGCCTCCGGGCGGAGATCAACTATGCCACGCATTTGTTTAAACCGGATACCATCGAGCGGTTGTGGCGGGATTACATCGCGATCTTGGAATGCACGATTGAGAATCCGGGCATTGCGATCGAGGACATAAACCTGGATATCGGATATAAAAAAATGATTTATAATCCTTTGCCGGCGCTGTTTTGATGACGCTTATACAGGGAGTGTGATTATGAGCCTGAAGCTGGATTCCGATAACGTTGAGGATATTTTGCCGCTTACCCGCATGCAGCATGAAATCCTGTTTGCGAATTTATTGTATCCGCAGAGTTATATGTACTGCGAACAGCAATGTTATTTTATCAACGGTCACATCGATGCACGGATTTTTGAGAAGGCCTGGCAAAGGGTTGTGAGCGGCAATGAAATCCTCCGGACAGTCTTTCGTTGGGAAGGCCTGAGCCGGCCCGTCCAGGTGATTCTGAAAAATAAAGCGCCGCCGTTCCAGTATATCGATTTTTCGGCTGAACAGGACTCTCTTGCGCTGTGTGACCATTTACTCGAATCGTTGTGGCGTGACAAAACGGATATACGCCTCGCGCCTTTTCGGGTTGTCTTATGCAAACTGTCGCCGACGGCGCATCACATGATCATCAGGGCGCACCACATCATATTGGATGGATGGAGCAACAGCATCCTGCTCAAAGAGTTCTACGAATCGTACGCGGCCTGCCTGAGAAACCGCCCTTTGGTTCAGAATAAGAAGCTGCCGCTGAAAGAATACCTGCTGTGGCTTGACAGCCGCGGCCAGGGGGACGCGCGGCAGTTCTGGACGCGGTATCTCGAAGGCTACAGTGAAGTCCAAGACGGCAAAAGCAAAAATCCGCTCCCACAAACGCCTGATATTCTCACATATCGCCTTCCTTCGCACCTGTATCAACGCCTGAAGTCACTGGCCCGTCATAATGACTGTACAATTGCCGGCGTGTTTTACACACTGTGGGGGCTGAGCCGGGTGGTTTTTGAGGACAGCGGCGATGTGATCTTCGGCGTAACGCTGTCGGGCCGACAGGCGGGTCTGGACGGCATCTCCGACACGGTGGGATTATTTATAAAAACACTGCCATTTCGACTGCGGCGCGGCGCGGATGGGAAAATAGTTGATCTGTTTCGGCGCGCGACGAGAACCATCACCGATATTGAGCGGTATCAGCATGTTCCCCTCTCGGAGATTATGCCCCGCACGCGTTTTCAGAATATGAACGTGCTCCGCAGCGTTGTCGTGATGCAGAATTATACGCTTGATCCGTCCCTCACAGCGGACGCTGAGAATATATTCAGTCTATCTTTGTATGCGTCGCGCTATGAAACCAACTTGGATATGGCGGTTGGGATTAAAGCGTTCGGCGAGGATCTGGAAATTGAGTTCAGCTACCAACCATATGCCTATACAAGTGAACAGGTCGGGGCTTTATCGCAAACATGGGAAAATCTGATGCGCCAAATTGTGAATGACGGCGGCGATACGGGCGTTGACCATATTATTAATGAATTAGGGAGCGGCCTGACAAACAGAGGCGGTTTAAATAAAGAACCGGCGGTGAAAGGAACACAATGGCTTTGAAAAAAGTGTCTGTAACAGTGATGCTCCTGATTGTGATTCAGTGCCTGTCTATACCTGTTTCAGCAGCCGGAACGCGTGCCGGCCCGGACGCTGTTTTGATTGATATTGAATCGATCGACCACATGGTGAACAGGACGATGAAAAAATCAGGCGTCCCCGGCATGGCCGTTATGATCGTGCATGGCGACAGGACTTATACGCTCAATTACGGATTTTCGGATATGGAAAGCCGGTCTGAGGTGGGCGCCGGCACCCTTTTTGAACTGGGTTCGCTCAGTAAATCGTTTACGGCACTGGCCATTTTGGATTTGGAGCAAAAAGGCCTTCTGAAAACGGATGATCCGGTCACGGATTACATACCGTGGTTTAAGCCGGTGTACAGTGGAACATATAACAATCGGGCTGTTGATGATGCCACTGATATCAGCATTTCACATTTGCTGCACCATACAAGCGGCCTTCCCGCAAACGCGGTGGCCTTTATGGAAAGCGGTGAATCGGACGGCGCGCTGGAAGAAACCGTCCGTCAATTCTCGGGGACGGCGCTGACGTCATACCCCAGCGAAAAATTCGTTTATTCAAGCCTTAATTATGATATCCTGGGCTTCATTATTCAGACTGTGAGCGGACAGTCTTATGAAGAATACATCCGCGGCGAGATCCTGAGCCCCCTGGGCCTGAACAATACATATTTGTCTCAGTCGGACGCAAACAGCACGGGCAATCTGGCAAAGGGCTATAAGCGTGTTTTGCTGAAAGCCCGGTTATATAACGCGCCAAGATTCAGGGGTAATACGCCCGCCGGTTATATTATTTCCGGTCAAAATGATATGGAGGCATGGCTTCGTTTACAGATGGGGCTGCTTCCGGCGGCAGGCGACATGCCGCGCTTAATTGACAAATCCCATGATCCCGATACGACGGTGTCCTCCGAAAACAGTGCGTTTTATGCCGCGGGCTGGCAGGTCGGGGTCAACAGGGAGAGGATATGGCATTCGGGGAGCACGCCAAATTATTCATCGATGATGATAGTCCAGCCGGATGACGAAATTGGCGTCTGTGTTCTGGCCAATATGAACTCAAACGCGGCGGAAT
>JAITVU010000313.1 GCA_031285645.1 Oscillospiraceae bacterium
GACCCACGGCGTAACCCCGTAAATCCTCTCGGCAAAACCGCAAAAAGCGTCCCACTGGCTCAGGCCCTTGCGCACCGTATAGAGCGCGAGCGTTTTATCATTGGCACTGTCGGCCAGGCGAAAACCGTAGGGGGCGACGCAGCGGGAAAACAGGGTTTTGAGGTCACAGTTAAAATAGGCGTGAGGCAAAGCTTCATTGTCGAGCAGCACGCCTCCGGCCGACCGGCACTCCACATGGACGCTCACGCCTTTTTCCCCAAAGGTCACGCGCTGCGTGTCCACTTTTCCCGCAAACAGGGGGCGGCCATCCTTATTGACATGCGCCCGCGCAATCTCTCCCGGCGGGCCCGAACATAAAAAGGAGGCGGAAAGCCCGACGGCGGGACTTGAAAGGCTTCCCGTCATCTCCAGGGACAGCAAATGAGCGCTCACGGCCCTGTTATCGGGCAGGCTGTAGAGATCAGCTGTTATCGTGCTCATAGAACCGCGCTCCCTGCCGTGACATCCTGTTCCATAAATACAATGCAGTAGGGGATGATCCGGCCCTCCCCGCTTGCCTCAAGCACGATTTCTTTCATCAGAGCCTGCATGGGCTCCATACCGGGGACAAAGAGCGTACCGGCTTCGCCGTCCCGGCATTTTTGGCGCAGCGCCGCCGCCTGGGCGAGCGCATCGGCGGCGTCGCGCCCCAAAAAGCAGCCTTCGCAGCGCACGGTGCGCGCCCGGGCGCCCATATGCCTCACAAGGCTGCCGACGCCCGGCAGGACGTACTCAGACAGCGCGGCGGGCTGCGTTATTTTAATTTTTTCAGGATTTACTTTAAAAATATAATCCCGAAACTGCAGGTTTTCCAGCTAAATCGCCTCCATATCCTGCGCGTAAAAACGCGCTTCATACGCTTCCGTCACCGTACTCTCAACGCTGTGAATAACGGGCGTGCCGGCCGCATCCGGCTCGGGGTACACAATTGATTTCACGACGACATTATCACCGGCAGGTTTTGATTTCCGGCTCGGCGCGAGCGTATAGGACGGCGGCGCGCTACCGGCTTCGCGGACCGACTCCGCCACGGCTGTTGCCGTGGCGGGGGGCCCGCTTTTTAAAGCGGGCGCCGGAGCGTCGCCCCGGCCGGTCCGCGGCGCGGGGGCGTAAGCGGGGAGCACAATGCCTTTATCCCCGATACCCTCATACACCTCGCGGTTGCGTTTAACGGCGCTGTCAATGCTCATCATCCGTTGTCATCCCCCTTAAAAGAGGCGTTCACGCCATATTCAAGCGTCCCCTCCTGAACGGCCGCGGCCGCCCGCGCCAGATCGGCAATCTCTTCCAGGCTGAACACACCCAGCAGGCCCTCGGGGGACGACAAATCGTCGCGGCCGGCGAGCGCGTAATAAACAAGGGTTGTGTTGTAAGCCACGGCGGCGGCATCCTCCACGCTCAGGCCATAGCCGCACAGCAACGGAACAAGCTCCGGGTAATCCCGTTTCACAGCGAGCTGCTCCCGGGCGCTGAGGCGTACGAGCGCCGGGTTGCCGCCGCTCACGCCGTCTCCAATCTTTTCGCCGCGACAATGGACACGGATTCGAGCACAACGCTGCCGAGCGACGCGTTTTCATCGATGGACAGCCATTCACAACCCGAATAAATAATGCGGCTTGAGGGCTTGACGATGACGACGTTAAACCCGCTGACGCTGTGAAAATCCACACCGTCTCCGGCGCCGAACCCCTCTATGCAAACCCTTGAAAGCTCAAGCAGATGCCTTGTCTTGCCGCCGACCGTCGCCACGGGTTCCGCCGCGCCGAACGCTTCCACATATTGGCTTTCGCGCGTGGTTCTGGCCCTGTAGCTCTGGGCGACAGCCAGTTTGCGGCCGTTCACCTCTATGTAAATATCATTGCTTGTCGGTATACTGATCATAAGACCCTCCCTTAGGCGGATTCACCGGTGCCTGTATATTTTTTCCTGTACCCGCAGCCCCGCACGCCGCCCCTGACGGCTTTTGGCCGTCAGGGACCCGGAATCGTTTTCCGGTCCCGGGAGATGCGCCTGAAAGGCGCATCCGGCGTGCCGCCGCGCTATCCAAACTACGCTATAATCCTCATCTACAGCCTGATATGAGCCGAGATATGGATCTGGCTGAGCACATGCGCGACTTTGAAACTCAGCGCACACAACGCGACGGACGGATCGCCCTCCAGCGCGCGCACGCTGGGCGCGTCGAACTGCTCAATCAACCCCTCGTCCTGCCTGGCCATCAGCTCCGCCGCCACCTGGGACGCCACCCCCTGCATGGAGATGCGCGTGCCGGCCAGTCGCGCGGCCAATGTGTCTCGGATCGAGCTGATCACAGCGTCGATGATGCGCGTGGTGCTCAGTGAACGCAGGCTGTAATCAGCAACGCCGTTCGTGCTGGTGCGGGTTGTTACGGCGCGGATACAGCGCACGCCGCCGCGCTGTTCCAAAACCGTGACGCCCGCGGCGATCAGGCGCTGAATGTCATTTTCGGTCATCTTGGCGCAGCTTTCAAGCGTTTCAAGCGCCACGCCGTTAAA
>JAITVU010000358.1 GCA_031285645.1 Oscillospiraceae bacterium
ATCTAGCATTTGGCGATTGTCCTTGGCTGGGCGTCCACCGGTGGCTTTGCGTTCCGGTGGCAGTAGTGGGGATATCTTGTTCCATTGCTTTTCTGTTAATTCATGTCGTCTCATACCTAATTAGTTCGCTTATTGTGCAACTTTACTGCATGTTTGAGGTTTCAAAACACACTCTAGTTCGCATTCATATTAATAAATTTATGTTGCATGCAAGTTGAATTTATGATAAATTGTATCACAAAGCATATGACAGTGTCAATGATTTCACGAGTATATATCACGGTGTTTTGTGCGGTGTAATTTGAACAATGGAATTTCCTGTGATATTATGGTCATGCAGGCCGTTTCATGACAGCTCGTATGAAGCGGCGGTGATTTTAGTTATTTACTATCAGAAGCATCCATAACGCGGGCTGTGCGTTGTGGGCGAACGGGGTTTTTTATATGTCGAAGCTTGGACCAAATAAACCGGAAACTCAATCAGAAAAAGCGTATCGCATCTTAAAAAAGATGATTATGAACGGCGATATCCGCGAGGGCGAGGTGATGAGCACCGTCATGCTCTCCGAACAGATAGGGATTGGCCGCACGCCGCTCTCAAATGCTTGCCAGCGCTTGGAATACGACGGCCTTGTGCGTGTGATTCCCAAACAGGGGGTCCTCATCAATACGCTTTCAATTGATCAGGCGGTGGAGATTTACGAATCCCGCGCGACGATCGAGTCCTTTTTCGCCCGCAAGTCGATCAATTTTTACGAACAGTCCGATATTGACGCGCTCAGCGCCTCTGTGGCGCGTCAGCTCGACTTCGGGAGAAAAAAAGACTACGCCGGCTATATCGCGGAGGACACGTTTTTTCACCGCTACGGCATGCTTAAATATAAAAACGGCACGCTCATGGAAATGTACGACCGCATTGTCGACCGTATTTTCCTGTACGGCATCAGGAGCGCCTCAAATGAAGGGCGCGTTGACAACGCCATACGGGAGCATCACGACATCATCCGGTGTATCGAAAACATGGACGCCGACGCCATGGTCAGGGCGCTTGAAAGCCATATTATGAACGGTTATATCCAGTTAACCGGCATTTATAAGCTTTAAATATGGTTTTACACGGAATTTTATAAACTGTTTAGATTTCTTTGCTTTGCTGTTTATTCGGGTATTGTATGGTTAATCCAGATAACGAGCGGCTTCTATATAACTTATGCCTGAGCATTGCGAAAGGAATGATCTTTTTATGAGTATCAGGCGCAGGCTCTTTTTATCAAATATGCTCATGCTGATCATCCCGATTTCGGCCAGCGTTTTGATTGCGTATACGATCCTTTTCATTTTCACCGGCGGGAGCGAAAAACCAGTGGAACAATCTTATCCCCGCGCGTTGGAGATTATGACGCGTTTCCATCATAGCGCCGATCTCGACCAGATGATCGGGGAAGCGGAGTCTTTCAACGCGCTTTTCGACGGCAAGGATGTCCTCATCGCCGTGGCCCACGAGGGGCAATTTGTTTATCCTTCGGATGTTGAGGCGCGTTTGTCCGACCACAAAGCGATTCTCCCCGTCCTTCTGACAGAGGGCGTGACGGGCAATATCAGCATGAACAACCTGCGCGTGACGGTCGGCCAGACGGGCGAATACCGGATGTTTCTGTTCGATTTAAGCTACCGGCTGACGGATACGCAGATTTTCGGGCGTCCTTTGGCCTTTCAGGTGTTTTTGATCTTCGCGGGCCTCCTCCTGATTGTCGTGATCACAAACCGGGTCCTCACCCGTTTGCTGACACGCAGCATCACAACGCCTCTCGGTATTCTTGTGGACGGTGTGCACCAGCTTCGGGACGGCAACCTGGCGTACCGCATAGAGTACAAGAAAAATGATGAATTTCGGCAGGTATGCGAGGATTTCAATGACATGGCGGCTTATTTGCAGCGCATGATAGACCGCCAGCAGAGGGACGAGCGGAGCCGGAAGGAACTTCTGGCCGGTATTTCCCACGACCTGCGCACGCCGCTTACATCCATCAAGGCCTATGTTGAGGGGCTTCTCGACGGCGTCGCGGAGGATTTGCCAACACAGCTCAAATACCTCAAGACAATCCGGCAAAAGGCCGAGGATATCGACGGGCTTGTCGACAAGCTGTTTCTCTTTTCAAAGCTTGAAATGGATGACTATCCATTCCGGTTTGAGGATATGGATATCGGACAGGAGCTGGAGCGTGTGGTCGCCGAGTACGCGGAGGAATATGGGAATAAAGGACTGACAATTGTCTTGGAAAGTCTGCCGGAAAATGTCCTGATACACACGGACCCCGTACAGCTGCGCAGCGCGATGCTCAACATCATAGAAAACAGCGCGCGCTATAAAAATAAGCCTGAAGGCCAAATTTGCATTGACTGCCGGGACAAAACGGATACAATCGACATTGCCATGACCGATGACGGACCGGGCGTCGATCCCGACAGCCTGCCCCTCTTATTCGACGTGTTTTATCGAAGCGATCCGTCCCGCCAGAATCCGAACAAAGGCAGCGGCCTCGGCCTTGCCATCACGAGGAGAATCATCGAGCGTATGGGCGGCTCGATTAAAGCGGAGAATGTCGCGGCGGGCGGGCTGCGCATCACCCTGACAGTGCCGAAAGACCCGGTACGGCCGGAGGAGGAGACGCATGAAGCGGATACTCATTATTGAAGATGACCTTTCAATAGCGGAAATTGAGCAGGATTACCTACAAATCAACGGTTTCGCCTCCGATATTGAAACAAATGGCGCCGCCGGGCTGGACCGCGCGCTGAGCGGCGGTTATGATCTGATTTTGCTCGATCTCATGCTGCCGGGAATGGATGGGTTCGCCATCTGCAAATCCCTGCGGGAACAGCTCGACATCCCTATTTTAATGGTGACGGCTAAAAAAGAAGACATCGATAAAATCAGAGGACTCGGCATCGGCGCGGACGACTTCATCGTCAAACCCTTCTCTCCGGGAGAACTGATGGCGCGGGTCAAGGCGCATCTCGCCCGGTATGACCGCCTGACAGGCGGAAATGAAAACCCCGGCGCGGGGCGCGAGATCGCTGTCGGCAGCCTGCGCATCCAGCCCGGCGCGCGCCGTGTTTTTGTGCGCGGCGCGGAGGTGGAGCTAAAAAACAAGGAGTATGAACTTCTGCTCTTCTTGATGACAAATCCCGAAATGGTTTTCAGCAAGGACACGCTGTACGAGCGGATCTGGGGCATGGATGCCCTGGGTGACGCGAAAACCGTGACCGTGCACATCAACCGGCTGCGGGAAAAGCTGGAGCGGGACCCCGCCAACCCCGAATATATCCAGACCGT
>JAITVU010000383.1 GCA_031285645.1 Oscillospiraceae bacterium
GTGGAAGCTCAATCCTCAAATCTGCATTATTTCGTCGGTTTTTGTGCATCTTGACGGCGATATTTTGCCTTGCCGATTCCTCGCTTTATATAGCGCCAAAATCACTCCATCAAGCTATCGACTTCATCCTGCGTTTCCGCCAGAAACGCCGTGAAATCGGTTAGGCTACGATCACCACGCTTGACTTCGTTTTTCATTTGTACCGCTTCCGCACGGAACGCCTTGAACGCTTCCTCCACAGCCGCCAGCCTTTCGGGGTCGGCGGTTTTTGTGCGTTTGAGCTTCCGCAGACGATTATACCAATAATAATACGCCGATTCATGAAGCTGCTCGATCCGTTCCCCTTTTGCGTTTTCATCAAATAACCGCTTGGCCTCAACCGCCTGTACCTTGCGGCACTCGTCGGAACAGAGTTTGTAGTGCTTGCTTTTCGCCAGAAAAGACTTGCCACATACCTTACACCCTTGGAAGATATAGCCCCATTCCTCGACCTTATGCAGATAGTAAAAAATCACGGGCAGGAACGACGAAAACGCCACAACGCATTCAAAAGGCCGCTTCTTCACAGGATACCATAACTCTACTTGACTGTCGCCGTCTTTCAGGGATTTGGATAGTACAGCGGCGGCTTCCTCCTGCCACGGTTTGTATTCATCGTAGAGGAAAAACGGACGGTATAGCTGCGACATATTTTCCATAAACCTCTGCGGCCCGTGCTTCAGATGATAGCAGCCCAGATATTCTTCCCATGTTCGGATCGCCGCGAATATGGCGGCTGGTTCGGCAGACTGATATTTCTCCTGTAAAAACGCCGCTGATTGCTGTGCCAACTTCCACCGCTTTCCCTCAAAGGGAAATACCTTGCCGTAGCTTTCGCGCAGCCGCGACAGATTTATGTTCCACTCCTTTTCCCGATCCGCTTCAAAGCTAAAAAGCAAGCTGCCGAGCGGATTCGTCCTATCTAAGTAAACCTCGCCGCCGCCATGCTCCAAGCGGACGCGGGTTTCTTCGGCTTTCCCTATCACAATCCGCTCCGTCATTTTCTTGTGATCGAGCGTCAGGGCGAACACAACCCGCCCGAAATCGCGCTCCCGCCGTGTGAAATCGTAATCCAATTCGTTCATCCCTCTCAACTCTAACAGGAATATTGTATATACCGTTTATACGTTACTTGAAACCGCTTCAAGTATAGCGCAAATCGCTTGAATTGTCCAGCGTTATGAGCGATAATGATTATGGCGGGAAAATCAACACGCACCTTGAAAATTGAATAGGCAGCCAGTCAGATACCAGCTCTCGCCACCTTCGCATTATGTCCGCTCCCCCGGAGGAGCGGGCGCGGGGACGGGAGCTGGAACCGTTAGCACCAACCGACAGCAATACCAGCCCCAGCGAGCGCGGAAGGAAACCGTGCCACGACCGGGGGGCGCTGCCGGGGAAGGCTCGCGGTAACGCGCTTGGGTCAGACAAGGCCGGGCGTAGGAACAACACTGGGATGAAAGCCAAAATGTAAAAACGTCAAGCCCGACTGTTCCGGGCAGGGCTTGACAAACACCAAATCGACAAGGGGGAGCTTTACCCCCGACGAACAGGAGGGCGATTATCGACAACAACATTATCGTATCTGCACACCACGACAGCGTTATTGAAAAGGGGGCCGATCCCGTGAAGCAACCGAAGACAACGACCGACACGGAGACTGTGAAGCTGCGGAAGCGCATCGGCTCTACGGTTTACGAGGTTTCCGTCCATTTTAGCGGCACGAGCAAGGAAACGATCAACGACAAAATTGTGCGGTTAATCCGCAACGATACGGCAAGCGGGAGGGCTGTGGGATGAAGAAAATAGTGGCGATTTATCTTCCGGGGCTGGTGACAACCAGCCCCGGATATGGTATACTGAATATGCTGCGAATGAGCCGATTGCCCGAAAGGGGTTCACTATGAACTTGAATCAATCGGCCAAAATCACCGCTCTTTATGAAAGGCTCTCGCGGGATGATGAATCTGCGAATGAGAGCAATTCCATTGTGAATCAGAAAAAGATGCTTTCTGATTACGCGGAGAAAAACGGCTTCACCAACATCGTGCATTTTACCGATGACGGATGGAGCGGGTCGAACTTCGACCGCCCGGATTGGAAGCGGCTGGTTGCCGAGGTTGAAGCCGGGAACGTCGGTATCGTCCTGACGAAAGATATGTCTCGAATTGGCAGAGATCACTTACAGGTCGGATTCTATACAGAAATTCTGTTCCGGGAAAAGGGCGTCCGATTTATCGCGGTTGCCAATAATGTGGACAGCCTGAACCGCGAAAGTAATGAGTTCACTCCGTTTTTGAACATAATAAACGAGTGGTACGTCCGCGATGCCAGCCGCAAAGTGACAGCGGTTTTGCGGGCAAGAGGCATGGAGGGCAAGCACACGACCAACCATTCGATCTACGGTTATTTGAAATCCCCGGAGGACAAAAGCCAGTGGATCATTGACCCGGAAGCAGCCGCCGTTGTTCGACGGATTTTCCAGCTCAACATAGAGGGCATGGGGCCGTATCAGATTGCCAAAACCCTCGCCGCCGAAAAGGTGGAACGGCCATCCTACTACCTTGCCCAGCGAGGTATGGGAAACCACCTATCCAATTACAACTCGACCAAGCCATATACATGGCGCGGCGTAACGGTTCAGAGTATTTTATCCAAGCCGGAGTACATGGGGCATACGGTAAACTTTCGCACCTACAAAGATTCGTACAAAGATAAACGCCCCAAGTTTACGCCGAAAGAAGATTTAGTAATCTTCGAGAACACGCAGGAAGCGATCATTGACCCGGATACGTGGCAGACC
>JAITVU010000054.1 GCA_031285645.1 Oscillospiraceae bacterium
ACGCCTCCGGCGTGCCGTCAGGCGACTGCCTGACGTTCGTTTACTATTCAAATGATAACAAATTGCCGGAGAAAGGGTATGGCCACCATGATAAGCGTTATTATCGCCGCCCAAAAGCATAACAAGCTGTTTTGGGCGACCATGCATTCCATACTGGAAAAGAATTTCACCGCCATACACGCGTACGAGAGGAAGCTTAAGGCCGACAGCGGCACGTTCGACCTGATTGTGACGGACATAGACAGCTTTGACAGTATTCAGTCCGACGACACAATTATTATATTTAAAGATCCCGTCGATATCGATATCGGCCCGGCGGGCGATCACAAAGCGGTCGCCGTCGTTGATTCCTGTAACGAAAAGCTGTTGCCGCTTGTCGCCTCAACCCGTTTACCGGCTATAACGTGCGGCCTTTCCGCCAAAGACACCCTGACACTGTCCAGCATGCGCCTCGACAGCGCCGTAATCAACCTGCAGCGCTCGGTCACCTGCTTCGACGGCTCCGTCGCCGAACCGCAGGAAATTCCCGTTTCACTGAATACAGTGACAATGGACAACGACGCCATCAGCTTTGCGCTGATGGCTGTAGCATCTATATGCATATTATCGGGCCAAATAGAACGTTTGCACAGCATTAAAATCTGACATATTTCGCTCAAGAAATTACCAGTTATAAAAACAGAGGCCACGAAAATACTAGTAAGGCAAACGCAAAAGAAAATTATCGATCAAGGAGTGTAATAAACAATGGCTAGCAATGGTAACAAAATTATCGTTCCTGAAGCTAAGGAAGCTATGAACAGGTTCAAGATGGAGTCCGCTAACGAAGTGGGCGTTAATCTCAAGCAGGGCTACAATGGCGATCTTACTTCCCGCCAGGCCGGTTCTATCGGTGGCCAGATGGTCAAAAAGATGATCCAGGCTTATGAGAATTCCATCAAATAACTTCGCTTAAGAAGTTTACAGGCATGTCATATTGCTGTGCATTTGACCATGCCATGCACCATCTGTATAGTTTTATAGAGATGAAAATGCCACCCGGGCAACAGTCCGGGTGGCATCTGTGTTTTCGAGGGATGATTGCCCGGGCGCTGAGCGCGTGGCATACTGCTTCATATCCGGCTACAAGCTATTTCTTTTTGCGCGCGGGGCTGTGTGTCGTTACGCATATAGCCTTCGGGGCTCCGGGCCCCTGCACCGAGACCGGCTGTACATACTCCTCCATGTTTCTGACGGATTTAAGCATGTCCCATAATTCAATATAAAGCACCGCACGCCTGCGGGCATACGATCCCCCCTGCGCACCCGCGCCAAACGCCGCGATCAGATGGTCAAGCTCAGCAATGCGTTTTTCCAGTTTTACACAGTTGTCCTTATACTCTTCTATTGTCTGCCGGAAAGTACCCATTCCCATATGCAATTCGGCTTTCTATTTATATTACGCTCAATTCGGCGACCGGCGGCCTTGTATAAATAAAAAGCCATCCTCCTTCTTTTATTTTTTTGTGCGCTGCGCATTTAAGAACTTTTGTTCTATTTTTAAGAAAAAATATAAAGGCAAAACATTATTACCTTGTATTTGTATTATAGCAACACTAAATTATCTTGTCAATAAGAATTGCAAAACTTAAAAATTAGTTCTTGATTTTGCAACAAAGTTTTGCTATAATTCATGTGTACCATATAAGTATGCGTTCAAGGCCGTCGCTTAAGCACCACTTCATTTCGTCACGCCATACACAGAACAGGGCGCCGGATTGACGCCTCAACCATCCAGGGGGGTATTCTCAAGACCAAACCTGAATTCAACAGCCGGGGTTATATACTGGTTTCAATTTCAAAGCGCTGTTTCAAAGTAAATCAGGGCGATTCCAGAGAAAGGAATGATTGAACATGCTCGCGGAAAAACTTAAAAAAGTAAGAAAAAGCAGGAAGATCACGCAGGATGAGGTGGCGCTGCTTTTGGGCGTCAAGCGCCAGACCTACAGCGCGTACGAGCGCGGCGTCTCCGTGCCGGATTCACTCACGCTGAAAAAACTGGCTGATTACTTTGGGGTCACGACGGATTGTTTTTTCACCGACGACGACGCGTCCCCACAGGCCCAAAATGAGCAGGAGAAAAAGCTGCTGCTGATTGCGCGCCGCGCCGAACGCATTCCGGAGAACCAGAGAGACCGGCTCATCAAAAGTTTCGAGGAAAACATTGATATCTATCTGGATGCGCTTGGCCTGGGCGAGGACGGTGAATGACACCCCGCACGCCGCGTGAAGCCGCTGTATCCCTGCTTTTGGAACAGCGGCTTCACAGTCTTTTCATTGAGCCGCAAAAACTGCGGCTCCCGCGCCACATAATCATTGACTCCATGCAGGCTTTTTGCCGGGTGACCAATATGGCCTTTCCCCGGCTGGCCGCATATAAAGACGCGCAGGACGGCTTCACTTTAGTGAAGAATTCAAAAACAGGCCCTTATCACTGTATCCTGTATAATGAGGAACAGCGCAACTTAAGGCGCCGTTCATTCACCATTGCGCATGAACTCGGCCATATCTTTCTCGGCCATCCAAACGATGGAGATGAAAATGAAAGCGCGGCAAATGTATTCGCTTCCGAGCTGCTGATGCCCGGCGTTCTGCTCGCGCACTATATAAAGAGCGGCGCCTGCACGCCCGATGATGTCTGCGCGGTTTTCAACGTATCCAGACAGGCCGCGGCCGTCAGACTCGGCTCTTTCGTCGATACCGATAACCGCACCGACTGTGAACTCGAACTTCTGCGCCGCTATGCCGGTTTAATCCCCTCCCGCCACGGACCGCTTGTAACATTTTAGAGCAGAGGCGCTTTATTGTTATAACAGTTGCCGTTAAAGTGGCGAACCGCGCAGCAGACTCATCGATTTTCCGACAAAATCCCACCCCCTTTTGACGCGTTATGTTCGGATAAACTGCATCAAAGCCTGATTATTTCAGGGCGGATTTCACCGCCCTGTTTTTTTATTTCTGGTGGTGAATTTTAGCCATTTTTTGCTATATTCGACTTCATACTCTTTATTATCAAGAGCAGGCTAAACACTGCAGAAAAGCCGGTAAAATTAAAAAATAAGCCAATTTCTCTATATTTTTTTATTAATGGTGACTATTTTTATATAATTTAATTAAAATATCTCTCTGTTCTATTGTTTTTTTTAATCTTAAATGATATAATTTTTACAACAATATCGTATTGTTATTGGGTTGACAATCGAGTTAAATATTCATTATCCACACTGTTTAAGCGCGGGTCGTCAATCGGCAATATTTGAATGCCGGTATTAGAGAACCGCCTCTGATACTAAACCATATCTGTGGATACACAGGCTGCCCGTTCACTATTGGACGCAAACGGGAATCACGCGGTCATATAAGCAGGATTGGTTTATGGCTTTACCTTGAATTAAAAAGAATAGAGGAATCAAGTATGAGTCATGACTATCTGTCACACATCAGAAGTGGGTCATCCTGGTTGATTGCGCATCCTGATGATATGAGCCGTTCCCTGTCTTTTCACACCCTTGAGGCGGGGAAGTTCCTTCTTGATACGGTCTGCGGGGATATTCACTGTGGCAAAGACGGCTATATGCTCCTGTATTCGCATAGCGGAGAGGGCGAACTCTCCTACAATGGACAAAACTATAGAATACCCGCGTTGACAATTACCCTCGTTGACTGCAGCAGGCCTTATAGAATGCGTGCCGCCCCCGGATTCAGCGGCGTTTGGACGTATTACTGGATGCGTTTTGACGGACCCGGCTGCGGCTTTGTTTATGAGACCCTCTTCTCGGACGAATATGTCATTTTCGGCGCCGAACCGACGCGGATCAAAGAAGAGTTCGACATGATA
>JAITVU010000081.1 GCA_031285645.1 Oscillospiraceae bacterium
TGTGTTGGGGCGGCGGCGGCCGCGGCCGCTCGACTGGGTTTTGTTGCCCACAAGCTTGTTGTAATCCTCCTGGATGCGCTTCATATCCTTGATGCTCATGAAGGCGCCTTCCATGGTGGCGTAGTTTTTGCTGGGATCGCCCTTCATGACGCCCACGACCTCGACGTCGTACACAAGCTTTTTCTCCTTATCGCCGTATACGGTCAGTTCGAGCGTCATCTCCTCCTTCATGGGATCGATAAAGGGTTCGGGGATATTGCCGGATTCATCCGGATAGGTGTTGACGCGGTTATTCTGCCAGCTCTTTTTTGTGTCCTCAAACTGGTAGGCGGCGTTTTCGCCCATAAGGATCTGGATCTTTTTCCCCGGGTTTGTCGGGGGCAGGTATTCCCCTTCCTTTATTTCATAACCGAGCTTCTCAAGCGCCTCGGGATAAACGCCGTTGATGTAATAGTACGACGTCATCGCGTAGCGCCCTTTTTTGCCCGCCAGAATCGACATGGAGTCCGCTTCGTAATACTGCATAAAGGGCGTGGCCGTATCCACGTTTTCCAGCAGCTGGATCTCGGCGAGCGCGTCGTCGTCCAGCGGGTTTTGCGGGTCGTAACCCCAAACCTGCACCAGCGTGAGGTCGCCGTAGGACGTGATGAGTTCCTCCTGCGTCTTGCTGATGGCAATGCCGAGCGAAATCATGACGATGATGGCGCATGTGCCGATTACAACGCCCGAAACCGTCAGCATAGTCCTGAATTTGCGCCTGAACAGGTTGCGCAGGCACATGCGTATCAGGTCAAAAGTCTTCATCAAAAGCCTCGCTTCCCTTGGCCTTAACGCGCTTCATCAGATAGAGCGCGATGGGCGCCGCCATCAAAAGGCCGCCGACAACGCATAAAATGACGGTGGGCAGGCTCGCGCCCGGCGTTTCGGGCTCCATCGTACCCGGATCGGGCATCTGCGGGGGCTGCGGCCGGTACGGCTCCTCCACAAACATGGTGAAGGGCACTGAAATCTCCTTCTGGTTCGTGTTCTCGTCCTCATACTGGATCACAACCTCGCCGAAGAGCTCGCCGGCCTCCTGCGGCACAACCGTCACATCAATGGAATCCGATTTCCCCGCCTCAAGGTTGCCGAAGTGCTCCGCGGGGGCAATAATCTCAAGGTTGCCCTTGGCCGTACCGGAGATGTTATAGG
This sequence comes from Oscillospiraceae bacterium, assembly GCA_031285645.1. GTDB lineage: Bacteria > Bacillota > Clostridia > Oscillospirales > Ruminococcaceae > WRAV01. The sequence goes on from JAITVU010000081.1 coordinate 1,192, forward strand.
TGGTGGATTTGCCCCTGTTGATAAAGCTGACCGCCACATAGGCCGCCTCGCCCACCACCCCGGAGGGAATCTCCGTAATGGGGTCGACGTCGAAACGGTCGATCTGGGTGACGGGGACGGCGATATTCTCCGTTGTCTTGTTCTCCTTGCGCTCCTTCTTGGAGAGGTACTGGTATGTGAAGCCGATCTGCACGCTGTGGCTGCCCACGGCCGCGCTCGGCTTGACGCCGAGGCCGATTGTATACTGCATGGAGGCCCCGGCCGCCAGCGAATCGATATAAAACGTGTTCGACGCCGTGGCGATGGAGAAGTCCTCCGGGGGCGTCACGGTCATGACAATATTTTCAAGCGGCGTTTCGTCGCTTGTATTCTTGAAGCTGACATTGAGATCGAAAGTGTTGCCGGCCTCGATCTGCCCCTCGCCGTATGAAAACTGGTTGACGATGATGTAGGGCGTGGGCGGCGGGATCGTGTCCTCGTCGTCCTCCGTCTTCGCCCTGGCCTGGTAAACGGCGGCGGTGGCGTTGCCCGTCACCTCTTCGCCGTACATGTCGTAGCGCACCTGAAAACCGATGGAGTTGGACGAGCCGTCCCATGTGAAGTTTTTAAAATCGATGCGGAAGCGCGGCGCGTCCGAGCTTGAGCTGGACGTCCGCCTGACCGTACCCCTGAAGCCGCCGGAGGAAATAAAGCCGCCGGGCGTTGTCAGGAAGACCTCCATGGAATCGTCCGGCAGCTCGCTGAAGTCCTCCTCGCGCAGCTTGCTGCCGTACTCGGCGTAGACAATGCCGATGTTAAACGCGGGCGTGTCCTTGGTTACACGGTCGATGCGCTCGCCCGTCTTATCCGTTATGATGATGTTCTCGACCACGATGTCCGATTTGTAGTCGCTCTCCGTCCCGCCGGAGCTGCCGCTGCTCGAGCCCCTCTCAAACCAGCTCTCGGGCAGATCGATTACAAAATCATCCGGGTTGTACCCTTCACACACAACATCCCGGAATTCAAGCCTGTTCACCTTGGAGGTGCTCATGTACTTGATGCCCTCAATCCTGGCGCGCATATTCCACGAGCTGCCCTCGCCTTTCTCGATCGGTTCAAAACTAAGCTTAGCACCTGTGCGGCTCCGCACCGTCTCCGTGCCTGTATTAAAAGATGTGGCCGTATATTTTTTACCCTCTTCGACGCTCTGGTCCTCGGTATATAGGAAAGATATGGTCACCGTCTGCTCTGGGGCGATGTAATCAATGGTGTTATTGTTGGAGTTTCGCACGCTGAATTCCCTGAAATTGCTCGGCTTCGCATACGCGACAATCTCCATAACCCCGATCGCCGTCACGCACAGCACGGCCGCAAGGACGATATAAATCAGTCTTCCAACAAGGCTCATTCGCTTTTCCCCTCTTTTTCCATTTCTGCGGGATTCGGCGCTTCCGTGCTTCCCGGCGTCTCCATGGCCTTTTCCCCGGCCTTCCCGTCTGTGACCGTGTCCGCGGCGCCGCGCTGCGGTTGTTCCGCGTCTCCCGTGTTATCTGTGTCATCAATGTCATCGGCATCGTGCGGAGACTCATCGCCCGCGGTTTGCGCGCCTTCAGCCTCTTCCGCCTTTGTTTCGGGTTCGGACTCGTCATAGGCGATGCTTTGGTTGGGCATGTCGCTGACAATGCTGCCGTCCAGAATCGTGATAATCCTGTCGGCATAGCGCGCCAAATTCGGATCATGCGTCACTATAATCAACGTCTGGTTGCTTTCGTGACACAGGCGGATCATCATGCGCATAACCTCAACGGTTGTTTTCGAGTCGAGGTTGCCCGTGGGCTCGTCCGCGAAGATAATCTTGGGCCTCGCCACAAAGGCCCTCGCGATGCCGACGCGCTGCTGCTGGCCGCCCGACATCTGCGCGGGCGTGTGGCGCATGCGGCCGCCGAGCCCAACCTCGGCGAGGATCCTTTTCGCGGCCCGCTCGCGCTTCTGTTTGCTGATGCCCCTGAAAATAAGCGGCAGGCTCACGTTTTCGAGCGCCGTCATCGACGGCATCAGGTTATAGGACTGAAAAATAAACCCAATATTCTTTTGCCTGAATAAAGCGAGCCGATTTTCCGAAAATACAGAAATATTGTGACCGCCGATTATTACCTGTCCCTTTGTAGGTTTTTCAAGTCCGGCAAGCTGATTAAGCAGGGTTGACTTGCCCGAACCGGATGTGCCGACAATGCAGCAGACCTGGCCCGCGGGCACGTCGAAATCGATCTGGCTGAGCGCCACCACCTGCTCGTGCCCCACGCGGTAGACCTTGCGCAGCCCTCGCACCTGAATGATCGGGTTTGCCAAGTATTTTCCCTCCGCGGAAACCCCCTTACACGAGGTCCCATTTCTAAAAAAAATATGCCAGTCAAGTCAGAATCGCGGCATTAATGTACAAATTTTACCAGCAAAAAATCCATGTAAAGTTATTGAAAATCGCACGAAAGTAGTATACCATAGAATAAAAGTCAATTCAACAAAAACTGCTAAAATGTTTTCCTAGATTTAACTATGAATTGACTTGATTCGACGCATTTCGACTCATCCATACCATAAACGCTCTTCTTTTTATCTGCATTTATTGCTATTTTATTCTGATCGCATTTCCTTCGTTGCCACGCTTCGACATTATTATATACCAACAAATTGAAAACACACGCCCCGCGTTGTCGGATTACAAGGCAACAATTACCAAGCGGGCGTGCTTTATTCATTAATTTAGTAAAGGCATTCGGTTTCCCTCTGAACAGCGGTCTGTTATTTTCATTCACACCCGAAAACTTAAAAGAATAAAATAACAATCTCAGCAAATAATAGAAACTGTAGCGCGCAAAAAACAGCATAAAATCCAACTTTACCGTATAATGCCTTGCAAACACGCATCGTATAAAAGGAGGAACTTAAAATATTATGAAAGCTACAGGAATCGTTAGAAGGATCGACGATCTTGGCCGGGTTGTCATACCAAAAGAAATCCGCAGGACCATGCGTATCCGGGAGGGCGACCCCCTGGAGATATATACAGATAACGACGGCGAGGTCATTTTTAAGAAATACTCGCCTCTTGGCGAATTAAGCACTTTTTCCACGCAATATGCCGAAGTTTTGTACCGTACCGGCGGCCATCCCGTTCTTGTCTGCGACCGGGATCATGTCATTGCCGTGGCGGGTATTCCCAAAAAGGAACTTCTGGAGCGCCGCGTCTCTTCCGCGCTTGAGGACAGCATGGAACAGCGCAAAACGTTTGCGTTCGGCGCGGGCGATACCGCCCGCCTCCAGCCTGTAGAGGGCATCGACCGCTACGCGATCGCGGGCGCGCCGATTATCGCGGCCGGCGATGTTTGCGGCTCCATCATGTTTATCGCGGACAGCGCGGGCGCAAGCGCCGGAGAAATCGAGACGAAGCTGATTGCCACGGCGGCGGCTTTCCTCGGAAAACAGATGGAAGAATAATCAAATTCACGCGGCATCCGGCCGGTGTTCTGTGATATACTATAAAAAATGGCGTAAAAGCTTGCTATTTTAACGCCTGTGTGGTAAACTGTATATAGTCAAGATGA
>JAITVU010000064.1 GCA_031285645.1 Oscillospiraceae bacterium
TGTCAATTATCCGCACTGAGGACCTGACCTACCTTTATTCGACCGGCACGGTATTCGAGAAGGCCGCGATAAAAAACATTAATCTGGAGATCGGGCAGGGCGAATTTATCGGGATCATCGGCCACACGGGATCGGGAAAATCGACCCTGATCCAGCATTTTAACGGCCTGCTCAGGCCTTCTTCAGGCAAGGTGTTTGTGGATGGCGAGGACATATGGGAGAATCCCAAGGCCATACGCAAGTTCCGCTTTAAGGTGGGCCTGGTTTTCCAGTATCCCGAGTACCAGCTGTTTGAGGAGACTGTTTACAAGGATGTCGCTTTCGGCCCGACCAATATGGGCCTCGACCAAACCGAGATTGCGGAGCGCGTCGAGTACGCCCTGCACCTTGTCGGCCTTTCGCCGGATCTTATGCAGAAATCGCCTTTTGAGCTCTCGGGCGGCCAAAAGCGGCGCGTGGCGATCGCCGGCGTGCTGGCCATGGAGCCGGAGGTCCTCATTTTGGACGAGCCGACCGCCGGCCTTGATCCGAGCGGCCGGGATATGATCCTGGAGCTCATCAAAAATTATCACCACGAAAAACAGACGACGGTGCTGCTTGTCTCACACAGCATGGAGGATATCGCAAAATACGCGCCCAAAGTGCTTGTGATGAGCAAAGCCGGCATCTTCGCTTACGATAAGGTTGAAAACATTTTCGCTAAAGCCTCAGAAATGGAGCGTCTGGGCCTCGCGGTGCCGCAGATTACAAAAATATGCATGCGCCTCGCTGAAATGGGCTACCCTGTCCGCCCCGACACCTATACGGTCGAACAGGCGCAGGCGCAGCTTCTGGCGCTTCTGCGGAAAGGGGAAAGCCAATGATCAAGGATATCACGATCGGCCAATACTTCCCCGGTTTATCGCCGGTTCACCGTATGGATCCGCGTATGAAGCTGATTTTGACAACAGCGTATATTGTCTTGCTTTTCGTGGCAAACAATGTATTCTCGCTTCTGGTCGGCGTGGTCTTTTTGCTGATTGTTTACCCCATATCCGGCATATCGTGGAAGATGGTGCTTAAAAGCGTTAAGCCCATTTTGCCCATTATCGCCTTTACCGCCATACTCAATATGTTTTTCATAGGCGGTAATGTCATATGGCAGTGGTGGGTTTTCAAAATCACGGACAGGGGAGTCCTGACAGCCGTGCTGATGTGCATCCGGATTGTCTGCCTGATTGCGGGCACGTCGCTCATGACGTATACAACGTCGCCCATTGCGCTTACAGACGCGATTGAACGGCTCTTTTCCCCGCTTAAAAAAATCAGGATGCCGGTACACGAGGTGGCGATGATGATGACGATCGCCCTACGTTTTATCCCGACGCTGATTGAGGAGACCGACAAAATCATGTCGGCCCAGAAGGCGCGCGGCGCGGATATGGAGTCGGGCAATATCATCCAGCGCGTCAAGGCGCTTGTGCCGATCCTGATCCCGCTCTTCGTGTCGGCTTTCAGGCGCGCGGATGAACTCGCGCTCGCCATGGAGTGCCGCTGTTACCACGGCGGCGAGGGGCGCACAAGGATGCGTCAGCTGCATATGGGCAGGCTGGATATATACAGCGCGCTTTTTGTCGGGGCTTGCCTGACGCTGACCATTCTCGCCAATATCTACGCGCCGGGGCTTTCGCTGCGCTGATTTTTAAGCATTTTATAGCTGTTTGAGACCTGAAAAGACAGGGTGGTTGGGCGGCTCGCCCGGCGCTGTAGCACCACTTCTTAAACAGCAAGGGTCATTTTGTATGGAGGCTTATGCGCAATATTTATCTGACGATCCGCTATAATGGAAGCCGTTACCACGGCTTTCAGGTGCAAAAAAACGCCTTGGGCGTCTGCACGGTTTTCCAGGACGCCGTGGAAAAGGTGCTTGGCACACGCTACGACGTTAAGGGTTGTTCGAGGACGGACGCGGGCGTTCACGCCCTCAAATACGGCCTCTCGATGAAAATCGGCCACACCATTCCCTGCGAGCGTCTTGTTCACGCGCTCAACGCGGCGCTGCCGGACGATATTGCCGTGACGGACGCCCGGGAGGCGCCGCCTGATTTTCACGCGCGCTACCACTGCAAGGGCAAAGAGTATGTCTATAAAATTCTCAATTCCCGCATAAAGGATCCCTTTTCGCCATATTTGTCGTACCGCCTGGGTTATAATCTGGATGCGGACATGCTGTGCGGGGAAGCCCGGGACTTTGTCGGAACCCATGACTTTTCGGCCTTTTGCTCGGCCGGCAGCGATGTTGAGGACAGGGTGCGGACGGTGTGGTCCTTCACGGTTGCCCGCCGCGGGGAGAAAGTTCTGTTTACTGTTCGCGGCGACGGCTTCCTGTACAATATGGTGCGGATCATGGTCGGCACACTGGTTTACATCGCCATGGGCCGGATTGCGCCCGGCGCGATACCGGATATCATTGCGTCAAAGGACCGCATGCGCGCGGGTAAAACCATGCCGGCCCACGGATTATACCTCAACGATGTTTTCTATGATATGGAGCGGACCGAATGGGAAAAACCGTAAAAGTAGATTTTGAGCGCGCGCGGAAAAGACGCCAGTTTTTGCAGTCCGCCAAGCGCTTTGCCATATTGGGCCTTGTCACTGCGGCGGTTGTTGGGGCAATCATCCTCAACAACTTTTTGGTTGATCAGGGCGTGTCGACCCATGTCAGCGATATCATAGAGAGCTTTGGCGGCGACGGTTTTCCCATCGACTTGCCCGGCGGCATCATACGGGATACTAAAAGCCTGGGGAAAAACCTCACCGTGCTCAACGACACCAACCTGTACATATATAGCCCCAAAGCCAGATTGATCTCCAATATCCAGCAAATGACCGAAAACACGGTTCTGTGCGCCAATGCGGGCCGTGTTCTCACCTATGATACCGGCAGCAAGCGCTACCGCATCCATTCGCCCAGCAAGCTTCTCGCGGAGAAGGAGACGGAGGATTCCATTCTGGCCGCGGATCTGGGAACGCACAATGAATACGCGCTCGTGACGTCGCCCAGCCGCTTTGTCGCTATGGTGACGGTATACAACGAAAAATTCGAGCCTGTTTTTTACACTTATTCCGCAGAAAACCATATAACGGGTGTCTCGCTCTCGCCGGCAGGCGATGCGATGGTGACGAGCGCCGTCAATACCGATAACGGCATGCTTCGCTCCTATGTGGCCTATTACCGCTTCAATGTCGAGGACGAAATTGCCCGGGTGACTTTTGACGACAGCCTAATTTTGCAGATGGATTTTATCAGTGAGGACCGTGTTGGGATTTTAACGGACAGGACTTATACGATTACGGATCAAAAGGGGAAGGAGCTCTTTTCCTATGCTCTGGGGGACAATCCCATAACGGCGTTTGCCTCCTATGGCAAGGAGGCCCTGATCCGCACCGAGTATAAGGAGGCCAGGCGCTGCGATGTCGTATTGCTCGGCGCGGAGGGCGAAGAAATATGGACGCTTCAGCTCACAAACAATGTGCGGGATATGTGCATGGACGGCAAGCTTGTTTATATCCTTGACGACGGCGGCATATCGGTTTATGACCGCAACAGGGAGCGCGTGAGCAGGCTGGACCTGCGCGGCGTCAGCCGTATCCACCTTGTGGGGGACACGCTCTATTACTTTACACAGGATGAAATCAAGGTTCTGGAGGGATAAGGGGCTTCATGCGCGACTACATATGGTTATTCTGGGATCTGGCGGCTGTCTGCATCATCTTCTGGTGCGTGCGCGCCTGTGCGCGGCGCGGGCTCGTGCGCACCGTAATCGGCTTTCTGGCCTATGTTATAGCGGCGATGGCCGCGCGTTTTCTCAGCCCCATGGCCTCCCGGTTCATTTATGATAAAATCGTTAAGGACGCCCTGGTTATTTTTGTCGACGACAGGCTCGGCGATACCATCGCGTCCGGGCAGGATCTGGCTGTGCGTCTGGTCGAGAGCTTCCCCAAACTGCTCAGGCAGTATCTGCCCCTTCCCGAACAGCTCGATGTCACAGCCGCCGTGGATACAAAAGAAATCGTGGAATCGCTCATTGAAGCGGCGGTGCGGGAACCCGTACTCCTCCTGTTGCAGAGTTTGTGCTTCATCATTATTTTTTCTTTGGTTCTTTTCGTCACGCGGTACGTTTCCAGGCTTTTTACCGGACTGTATCGAATCCCCCTGATCGGCCCGGTCAACACCCTACTCGGCGGCGTGGTGGGGCTTTTTGAAGCGGTCATTTTCATGCTTTTGGGCGCCTTTGCGGCGGGGCTTGTCATCTTCCTTTCTGAAAACAAACTCTTCTGGCTCAACAGTGATGTTATGGACGCCACATACATATGGCGTTTCTTTTATCGTATTGTCGCAAAATAACGCTTGACAGCGTGTTTTATATCTGATAAAATAAGTCGTACAATAAAGTAGAACAGTTGTCCGTTCTCACCCGCCGGTTATAATCGGGCGCGGTTAATACAAATAGTATGTCCTTTGGGGACATGCGCTTGTGTTGATGCGGACATTTTTGTCCGCTTTTTTGTTGCGGTTTATATCCGCGGCGGCGGAATAATTTTGATTGTGTGCGGCGAAATGGCGAGGTTTTGTGTTGCTGTTCCCGCTCATGGATAAATCCGATACTGAATGCAGCTATGGAGGTGCTTATTATCAGCAAAAAGGAACTGCTTATCAACGAGGAGATAAGAGACAAGGAAGTCAGGCTTGTGGGAGCCGATGGCGAACAGCTCGGGGTTATGGGTATTGCGGACGCGATGCGCATCGCGACGGAAAAAAACCTGGATCTTGTAAAAATCGCGCCGCAGGCCACGCCGCCTGTTTGCCGGATCATGGATTACGGCAAGCATAAGTTTGAGCAGGCCAAGCGTGAAAAAGAGGCGCGCAAGAACCAGAAGGTTATCGAGCTCAAGGAAGTGCGCCTCTCCCTCAATATCGATACGCATGATTTCGAAACAAAGCTCAAGAATGCGCTCAAGTTTCTGGACGCGGGCAACAAAGTGAAGGTTTCCATCCGCTTCAGAGGCAGGGAAATGACGCATCCGGAAATTGGCCAGGCGCTTATGAAACGCTTTGCCGAACTGTGCGCCGACCATGGCACCATCGACAGGCTGCCTAAAATGGAAGGCCGGAGCATGATTATGTTTATCACCTCGAAGCAGGCCGTAAAATAGATGCGATGATGCAATATGATTGATTATACAGGGTTGGCGGCGGCCGGCTGGTTTTGCTGTTGCCAAAACAAGTATATGGCGAACAGCTCCCGTTTTCACATGGGTGCTTTTGCCGTGGGAATCGGCTGATAGATCCAATGACATATGGGGTTGATTTGCTTTTTATGGGAGCCCGTTATGGCAGCGTGGCGCCCGATAACCGGAAAGGATGATAATATGCCTAAGTTAAAAACACATAGCGGGGCAAAAAAACGCTTTAATCTGACAAAGACAGGTAAAGTAAAAAGGGCGCGCGCCTATAAACGCCATCAGCTCAACAACAGCATCAAGGGGCCGAAACAGAAGAGAAGGCTTCGCAAATGCACCATGACCGACAAAACAAACACAAAGGCGATCAAGCTGCTTATCCCGTACAAATAATCCGTAATCTTTGTGTCAGGCGCATAAGCGGAAGCCCGTGATTCCTTATAGCGGCGGAAAAAAACAAGTGGAACAAAGAGAAATAAATATTCACGCCGCATGAGATGTTACATGCCCTGAGTAGAACACCATATAGTGGAGGTATGAAAAAATGGCACGTGTTAAAGGCGCGATCATGACCCGCAAGAGAAGAAATAAAATGCTCAGGCTTGCCAAAGGCTACTTCGGCGCCAAAAGCAAGCATTTTAAAATGGCCAAACAGGCCGTATATAAATCAGGCCAGTACGCATACATCGGCAGGAAGCAGAAAAAGCGCAATTTCCGCTCACTCTGGATTACGCGAATCTCAGCGGCCTGCAAATTGAACGGCATGAACTACTCGACTTTTATGAACGGGCTGAAAAAAGCCGGCATTGAGCTCAACCGCAAAATGCTTTCCGAAATCGCTATTGGCGACCCCGAAGGCTTTACCGCCCTTGTTGAAAAGGCAAAAGCGGCACGTGCTTAAAAAGTTTATTCCGCCGTCTGTGTTTTCTTAATGGAAACATGGGCGGCGCTGCACTTCGTGTAGATTTATATATGTACAAAATACCCCGCTGTGAGCAGCGGGAGGGCCGTTGCGACGCATGGCATAGTGGACAGCAGGAAAAATACTTGAAATGTAAACAGGTTATATGGAATATATTACATCCAAAGACAATTCGGACATAAAAAAAGTGGCGAAGCTGATCGCATCCAAAAAAGCGCGCGATGAGTCGGGGCTCTTTGTATGTGAAGGCCTGCGGCTCTGTATGGACGGCATAGACAGCGGTTTTGCCCCCGACGCCTTCTTCATGACGCAGGACGCGCTGGACAAAAACGCCGGACTTTCCCAGCCAGCCAGCCGATGCGGTAAAGCTTATGTCATATCGGACGCGGTGGCGCGGAAGCTATCGGATACCGGCGCGACACAGGGCGTTTTCGCGGTTTTTAAAAAACTTGACAACACAGAAAGCGCTGTTACAATAAAGAGTGGCGGAAATTATGTGCTGCTTTCCGCCCTGCAGGATCCCGGAAACGTCGGATCCATTGTCCGTTCATGTGAGGCGTTCGGCCTGGATGGACTCGTGCTCAGCGCGGACTGTCCCGACATATACAGCGCCAAAGTGCTCCGCGCGTCCATGGGCGGCGTTTTCAGGCTGCCGATTTATGTGTGCGCCGATATGGCGGCTTATATTGCCGGGCTGCGCGTGAAGGGCGTCACGGTTTTTGCGGCCGCTTTAACGCGGGCGGCGCGGCCGGTTATGGAGGCTGGTTTTCGCTCACCGTGCGCCGTTGTCATCGGAAACGAGGGGCGGGGCCTTCCGGCGGACATTGTCGCCGCCTGTGACGCAAGCGTCGCTATACCGATGCCGGGCGGCGCACAGTCACTCAATGCGGGCGTGGCTGCGGGCATTATTATGTGGGAGATGAAAAAGGCGGCGGGCGGATTATAGAATCAACTGTTTCGGGAATAATCTGTTTTCAGCCACCTGGGTCAAAGCTTGCTGGTATAAAGCGACGACATGCCCACGTTACAACAATGTAAATGCCGGAGCACAGGGCGCACGTGTGTACCTTGTTCTGCGGTCTTTATATAGAAGCTTATATTAATAATACAGTGAATTTGCTGTAAAATGCTTTTAAACCGAAATGACCTGATGGGAATTCGCTTTGCCATCGGTCGTCCTGTGTGAATACAGGCTCTCAAACGGTGCCTGTTTTTGGGTGCGGGATTGCTGAAGCGTGAAAGGACAGCGTAGTATGGCCGACACTGTTTACTGGATATGGTTCCAGCTTGTTTTTGGTATCGGGACGCGGCGTTCCGAATTGATGCTGCGTCAGTTCGGCGGGCCGCAGCCCATCGCCGAGGGCATGGATCAGCCCGCCGTCAGAGAGATGCTGGCGCCGCGGGAAGCGTCGTGTGCGGTCACGGCCATGCGGGACGCCGAGACCATAAAGCGGCGCACGCTGAAAAAAGGCTGTGCCATTATTACGCCTGACGACGATCTGTACCCGCCGTTGTTGCATAACGTCCACGCGAAACCGGCGGCGCTTTATGTGAAAGGCGACTTATCCTGTCTTCGCGACCGCCTCTGTATTGCGGTGGTGGGGACGCGCATGCCGTCGAACAGCGGCAAAAAAGTTGCCGATCAAATCACTTATGCCCTTGCGGGAGCCGGGGCGGTTATAGTAAGCGGCCTTGCGAACGGCATTGATTCCATCAGCCATCAGGCCGCGCTGGACGCGGGTTCCAAGACGATTGGCGTTTTGGCTTGCGGCATTGACGTGGATTATCCGCGCGGCAGCGCGGCGCTTAAGGGACAGGTGAGTTCAAACGGCGCCGTGATGAGTGAATTTCCGCTTGGGGAGCGCGCGCTGGCGCACCATTTTTCCGTGCGCAACAGAATCCTCTCCGGTATGGCGCACGGCGTTTTGGTGGTTGAGGCCGGGGAAAAGAGCGGCGCGCTGATAACGGCGCGCCACGCGGCGGATCAGGGACGGGATGTTTTTGCGGCGCCCGGGCGCATAACGGACAAAGGTTACGAGGGCTCGAACGCCCTGATACGGGACGGCGCTAGGTTTGTGCTCGGCGCGGCGGATATACTGGCCGAATATAAACATATGATAAAAATACCGGAGGAGATGCATAATTCCGCCCTCACGCGACCTAATAATAATATTGATCAGGACGCTTGCCATGAGAAGTCTGACTTACAGCGCAAAGAGGCGCCCGTGTATCTGAGTGATCCGGCGCGGGCCCGGTATGAAAAGGTGGCGGCGCAGCCGGTTTCAGTCGAGCATCTGGCGGACAGCGCCGGTATGGAGATCAACCACGTTCTGGCGGCCCTCACGGAGCTTGAAATCTACGGGTTGGTCGCGATGTATCCCGGCAGGATGTTTGCCCTTCAGGCATGACACTCACGCGGTTATCCGGTTTTTTTAGAATATAACCTTGATTGCAATATTATAATCAGTGTTACTTATGATTTTTTATAACCCTTATTACCATGCGGCGGTGCGGACGCCGCCGCGAAATGGAGGACATAGATATGTCAAAACTGGTCATTGTGGAATCGCCGGCGAAAGCCAAGACCATACAGAAATACTTAGGCAAGGATTTTGAGGTTTTGGCCTCGAACGGGCATATCCGCGATCTGCCCAAGTCCAAGCTGGGCGTGGATGTCGATAATAATTTTGAACCTCAATACACGGAGATCAAGGGCAAGGAAGCGCTTGTTAAAACCCTTGTCAAAGAGGCGAAGAAGAGCGAAAAAGTCTACCTCGCGACAGACCCGGATCGCGAAGGCGAGGCTATTTCGTGGCATCTGGCGCACTTGCTCAACCTGGATCCCGATCAGGAAAACAGGGTGACATTCAATGAAATCACTAAATCCGGAGTGCAGGACGGCATGTCCGCGCCGCGCAAGATTGATCAGGATCTTGTCAACGCGCAGCAGGCGCGCCGCATTCTGGACAGGATTGTCGGCTATAAACTCAGCCCGTTCCTGTGGCGCAAAGTGCGCAAGGGGCTTTCGGCCGGGCGCGTGCAGTCTGTCGCCGTGCGCCTGATTGTCGACAGGGAAGAGGAAATCCGCAAATTCAAAGTTGAGGAATACTGGACGATAGACGCGCAGCTTCTCGGCAAGAAGTCTAAAAAACCGTTTGAGGCCCGGCTCCATTCCAAAGACGGCAAGAAGGTTGCGCTTAAAAACGAGGAGGAGGCGCGGACAGTTCTGAGTGAGCTGGATGGTCAGGATTATGTCGTCGCGGAGATCAAAAAGTCCGTGCGCCGAAAATCCCCCGCGCCGCCATTCACAACGTCCACCCTCCAGCAGGAGGCATCCAAGAAGCTGG